>NZ_JAUBWA010000006.1:34184-40434 GCF_036702825.1 Microcoleus sp. A003_D6
TTTACTGAGTCGCTATGACCTTTGAGAGTAAACAGTTCCTTTCCAGTGGTTAAATCCCAGACTTTGACGGTGTTGTCCCACGAACCAGAAATCGCCTGTTTCCCATCCTCCGTGACGGCGACTGCATTTACTGAGTCGCTATGACCTTTGAGAGTAAACAGTTCCTTTCCAGTGGTTAAATCCCAGACTTTGACGGTGTTGTCAAATGAACCAGAAATGGCCATTTTGCCATCAGCAGTGACGGCGACTGCATTTACCCAGTCGCTGTGACCTTCGAGAGTAAACTCTTCCTTTCCGCTTGTTAAGTTCCAGACTTTGAGAGTGTTGTCCGATGAACCAGAAATCGCCCCCTTGCCATCAGCAGTAACAGCAACTGCATTTACTGAATAGCTATGACCTTTGAGTGTAAACTGTTCATCTCCAGTTGTTAAATCCCAGACTTTCAGGCTGTTGTCTCCTGAACCAGAAATCGCCCGCTTGCCATCAGCAGTAATAGCGACTGCATTTACCGAGTTGCTGTGACCTGTGAGGGTGCGTAGCAATCCCCTGCGAGGGGGAGTTAAACAGGGTGTCAAAGGACGCAACCAAGGTGCTGCTTTCCACTGCTTGGCTACCTCCAGCATTGCTTGAATCTGAGGCATTTCAAAGTACAGTAAGCGCCCTAACAATTGTTCCGCCAGTTTGGTCTTATCTGCATCCAAAATATCGGCTGACATCCACAGTGCCGCTTGAATCAAGTTCAGGGCTTTCACTTTTTCTGGGTTGTACTCTGGGTAAGTTACTGCTTTGGAAGCATCAACCAAATTAAAATCATCAATAAGTGCCTGCACCCCAAACTCAGGATGCTGAATCTTTGCCATCAGGAAGTTAAAATCAGTCAGTTTTTGATAATACTTTTCTAAATTACCGGACTTGACATGATTTGGCAGTAAGCTGCCCAGATAAGCACGTTGATAGAAAAGTGGTTTGGCCGCTAACTTGTCAGCAAATTCTCCCATCTCACGCCATCCCCTGTTCTAAATACTCAGCAATCCGTTGATTTACTTCCCGAAAAATTCTCCGATTTGAATCCATCTCCCGTTTAGCTTTCAGAAAGTCAAGGAAACTAGCATGATAAATGGTATAGCAGATTTCTCCTTCTACATTCTGCTTTTTCAAATACTCAACCCACTCATCTTCTAAAACCTTTCCCACATCGCATTGATCCACCTTGGCAATTCCAGCAATCATGTCGCAGGGAATGGGCGTGGCAATCTCTAGCAAAATATACAAGACAATCTCCATCAATTGCCCAGGCTTAGCATCTATCCCCATTCGCACCCAATGGTTTTGATAATATTCTTGCAGCCCATCGGGCAATTGCCTTAAACTCAAATCATTGTAATCACCGTTAGCAATTGCCGGCAAAACATACCGCAAATACATAAAATTATTTTCGCTTTTATTTGCCACTTCCTCGACAAAAGTTGTATCGGGAACCTTGCGGGTTTGAATCCAGTTTTTCAGACCATCTTTATAGTCAGAATCGGTATTTATAACAAAGCGAATATATTCTTTTATATCCTCCTGATTGAAGTTAACATACTTTTCGTCTCTTAAATCTAACTCTTTTTCTGGAACATCTACTAACAGCCGCTTTTTATCGAGGCTATAGGGTCGCCTAGTCAGCAGAAAATATACATGATTGGGCAGATTTTTCGGTAAATGTAAAAGATTTCCTCCCGGTTCTTGTTCGACTTCATCTAGTGCATCAACTGCAATTACCAAACGATCGGCCGCCGTGAGTTTTCCCGCCACCTGTGCCAGTAAAGTTGGTAAATCGGCGTCTTCTGAACTTGGCAATTGATAGCGGTCAATTAATTGCCGACGAATGCTCTTCAAAAACAATTCTGGTCTGTTGCGACGTTCGACGAGAATATTGAAATAGCAGGGAGACTTATGTTCCCAGACGTATTTGGCAACGATCGAGCTTTTGCCCATTCCCGCATCCCCGACGATCGTAAAATAACCGTGAGGATTGTCGGTGATAAATTGCTGAAAAGTCTCAAAAACAAATTGGCGTCCGCAAAACCTCCGAATTTTTTCTTCTATTAACGATCTAAATTCTTCAGGGTAGGGAGATGAGTTAGAAGCTTGGGTAGCAACTACTGGTTGTGATAGTTGATAATACTTCTGTATCAATTTAGTCTGCAGAATCTTCAACTTTCCTGCACCTTGTTGGTCAGAAAGGTCAGGGAAGCTCTTTGAAAATTTCTTGTAAATCTCTCCCAGTCGCTGTGTTACAGCAGCTTCTGATATGCTGAATTTTACTGAAAGCTGTGCCTGATTGAGGGGTGTTCTTTCAGCAGAAAAGAGTGCGGCTAATAATGTTTCTGTTTGTTCCATCGATAATTCATGTCTCCCAGATTCGCCTCTAAGGAATTCTTGCCAATCCATCTAGGTTAACCCCTAATTTAACTTTATTACAACTTACCCGTCATGCACTTAAATCATCCTGAGCCTTGTCAAGGATCTCTTAGACGGCTGGGATGCTTCGCAGTCCTGAGCCTTGCGAAGGATAGGGACTCTGCATGACAGTAGTTTAATTATACCTTGAGTATACTTTGATTATACCGACCTCTAATAGACCTAACTTTATACCTCTGGTCAACTTCAATCAATTAAAGTGATGCCATGATTTAATCAGAAGCACAAAAGCAATTTTTGATAAACATTGGAGGTTAGTCAAATGAATTTGAACTTATTCGGCAACTCGCACGGTGACGAAGATTTTAGCGAAATTGATGAAATAGGCAAAATAGGTATAAAACTTATTGGCAAAATTGCCGATGAGCTAAGTTATACCCGCACGTCTGCTGGTCGAAACTGTCTGTTAATTGTCAAATATTTTCAGCCTGGTATAGTACCACCCGAACCTAGCACTCAAGCGGATTTTTTTAAGCGTGCGATCGACGTTTTAGACAGTTTTAACTGGCTTCAAGAGCAACGAACTCCCCCATCCGATCGAAGTTATAACCAGCCTCTTCACAAGATAAAGCTTCAAGTAAGTAGCGAACTCAAGGCTGTTACTCAAGTTTTATGGTGGATTGAGCAGTTAGAGCCTTTACCCATTCCCGAAGAAGTTTTGCAGCTTTGTAAACTTGCTGCGATCGAGGGTTTTGTCCATGCTGTTCGCCATACTCACCAAAATCTGTCATTGGAAACTCCGAAAATCGAGCTGGCGATCGCAGTCTTTAACGAACGCCTAGAGATCGAAATATGGGATTGGGGCAAGCCTTTTGACCTCAAGACAAAGCTGAAAGAAGAATTGCCCGAAAAAACTTTGTTTAGTTGGAACGACCTGGGCTTTACTCTTCACTAAAGCTGTTCAGAAATTGCCAGTTGTCCATTAACAAGAGGAAGAAATATTTTTGTTATGGTTGTTGATACTACCCCCAAGATTCTGGTTGTGGATGATGACCCAGCCATCCGCAATCTAGTTCATCGCTTTTTGAATCAGAAATATCAAGTAGATTCGGCAGGAGATGGCGAGACGGCTTTAGAATTGTTTGAGAAATTAAAGCCACTGCTAGTAGTTCTTGATTGGAATTTGCCGGATACTACAGGCTATCACCTCTGCCAGGAAATGCAGCGCCGTACTAATGTTTTTGTGATCATGCTCAGCAGCCGCACAGACGAAGCTGATAAACTTAAAGTCCTCTCCGCCGGTGCTGATGACTATATCTGTAAACCATTTGGTCTAGCGGATTTGGCCATTCGTATAGAAGTGGTGTTGAGACGCATGAGGCCTGTGACTCCATCACGTATTGTATTCGATCAATTCGCGATCGATTCAGCACGTCGGGAAGCAACACTCAACGATCGCCTTGTCAAGTTAACAGCCTTGGAATTTAAGATATTATATTTTTTGGCAAGTCATTCTGGTCAATCTTGGAGTCGCCAACAGCTAATCGAAAAAATTTGGGGGTGGAACTGCAACGACACAGGAGAAGAGAACGTTGTTAGCGTACATATCGGTCAGATTCGCAAGAAAATGATTCAAGCTGATGCTAGTGGATCGCAGTTTATTAAAACTATTCGGGGTTACGGTTACAGGTTCGATCCGCCTGATCGCACTGCAATGGCAATTTCCTAAGCTCATCGGCATTAACCACGTTATAAAACAAAACGTCTAATTTAGAGCTTTATTGCTTGATACAAATAAGTAAATACCGATGGTGAAAGTTGAGAGTGCGGAATGTAGGTTGCAGCAGATGATGGATGCTTTGGAAGACTAACATCGAGTTTTAGATCCTCGACTTCTTTCCTCGTCCATCGGGCCTGGAAACCAGCTAAATTGTAGGGACACGGCAGTGCCGTGTCCTGACTTAGATATCCTAGTTTTTAGCCGCCCCAAACCTTCTTTAAAACATCTTGAGGAGAGATGTCTGCCATTTTGCCAGTAGGAGATTTAATGCCGAAAAATCGATCGCTCTTTGGCAGCAATTTTGCCGGGTCAGTCGGGCCGAACAAAGCTATTGTATAAGTTTGAACCGCCACAGCTAAGTGCATCGGCGCACTGTCAGTACATATCATCAAATTAGCAGCAGCAATTGTCGCCGCCAACTTGCCGACATCATCCGGCGAGATAACTTTTACATTCGGACATAACTCGACTAACTTTGTCACGAAGTCTGCATCTTCGGGGCCTTTTACAACAACAACGGGCAAATTCGGCTGGCGCTGCTGACAGTCTTCAATTATTTGCTTCCAGTTGTCTGTAGGGTAAATTTTGTCAATACCTTTAGACACAGCTAATTGACTAGAACCGCCGTGAATTAGAATGTAACCGCTTTCTTTGATGCCCAACCGCTGCTGTTCGGATTCCGCCCACTGAATGTCCTGTTTTGGTACATTAATTGCCAGTGGCGGACAAGGATTTGTAATGTTAAATCCTTGCAGCAAATCGTGGTACATTGAAGCCGCGTACTGTTCAGTTTTCAGCGGTACGGCAGCAGTGAGAAATCGAGCGCCGTTGGTTCCTGAATAGCCAACTCTCTGCGGAATGCCGGTCAGCCACAGCAGAATTCCTACAGTCCACCGCTGGCCTAGGGAAATAACTGCTTCGTATTCGCGATCGCGAATTACGCCCAGTAAATTGCCCAAATCTGCCATAGCGTTGCGGTCTTTGAAATTGTACGTCAAGACTTCTTTGACGGACTTGCAGACTCGGTAAGCGCCCTTCGCCCTCGGTTCCACGATGACATCAATTTGCGCCTCTGGATAAGACTGCTTGAGGTCATCGAGGGTGGGGAAAAATAAAATTTGGTCGCCAATTCCGCCAGGGACAAGTGCTAGTATTCGCATCATAAACGATCGGCTATTATCTATCGAGGTAGCTCTGTGCGATCGGCCTTCAACTATCAGCTTATAGTATTTCTAGACTTTAAAAGCTACTGGCTGACAGCTAAACAACTGACCCAAAAGTACAGGACGCTCTTAATATATACCTAGTTGGGTGAAGAAGGGTTACTTAATGCACTTATTAATTCCTGCGGCGGGTTCGGGGCGACGGATGGGGAGTCAGCGGAACAAACTGCTGCTGACTTTGCTCTCTAAACCTTTGCTGAGTTGGACTTTGGCTGCTGCTGAAGCTTCGCAGCACATTAGCTGGATTGGCATCATGGGCCAGCCAGACGATTTTCCTGATTTTAAAGCAATTCTGAGCGATTTATCTTTGGTTAAGCCCGTGGAACTGATTCAAGGTGGCGCCACCAGGCAAGAGTCAGTTTACAACGGTTTGCAGGCTTTGCCTCCCAATGCCGATCGAGTGTTGATTCACGATGGCGCGAGGTGTTTGGCAACTGCTGAATTGTTCGATCGAGCGGCCTCGGCCCTCTTGACCTGTCCCGGCTTGATTGTCGCCGTCCCGGTCAAGGATACGATTAAGGTCGTAGATGAGCGCCGGATCGTGCGAGACACCCCGGAAAGGAGCAATTTGTGGGCGGCGCAGACTCCCCAAGGATTTGAAGTGAAATTGTTAAAGCAGTGTCACGAAGAAGGGCGACAGAAACGTTGGGAAGTTACCGACGATGCAGCTTTGTTTGAAAAATGCGGTTTGCCAGTGCAAATTGTCGAGGGAGAAGAGACGAATTTGAAAGTCACAACACCCGTTGATTTAGCGCTAGCTGAATTTATTCTGCGGCAGAGAACAGATCGGAGTAAATAGAATTTGTTGAGTATTTTTAAGAACGGGCAAGATGCCCGTTCC
>NZ_JAUBWA010000006.1:40534-57673 GCF_036702825.1 Microcoleus sp. A003_D6
ACAATCCAGAATTTGTTAGTTGTGGAACAGGCATCTTGCCTGTTGCTTTGAACCGGCCAGATGCCCGTTCCACAATCCAGAATTTGTTAGTTGTGGAACAGGCATCTTGCGTGTTGCTTTGAACCGGCCAGATGCCCGTTCCACAATCCAGAATTTGTTAGTTGTGGAACAGGCATCTTGCCTGTTGCTTTGAACCGGCCAGATGCCCGTTCCACAATCAATAATTTGTTAGTTGTGGAACAGGCATCTTGCCTGTTGCTTATGTTATCTTAGAAATCGCGAATGTCTTTGGCGATCGCTTCTAGGCGATCGGTGCGACGTGCGCCTAAAACAACTTTTGCGCCGTTTTTGGACAGCAACTTAGCGCTGGCTTCACCGATTCCACTACTGGCTCCAGTGATAACAACAACTTTGTTTTCTACGTTCAACATGGTTATTTTCCCTTTTCTTAAGGTTGATTTGAATTAAAGAAACTGACCGCCAGAGACTTCGATTCTCTGTGCATTCACCCATCTGTTGTCTTCCGATAGCAAAGAGGCGATCGCACCGCCGATATCATCAGGAAGACCGACGCGGCCCAAAGCAGTTTGCGAAGCGATAAAGCTGTTAATCTCAGGATTGTCACGCACCGCACCGCCATTAAAATCCGTTTCAATTGCGCCTGGGGCTACCACATTCACAGCAATCTGTCTGTGTCCCAATTCCTTAGCCATGTATCGGGTCAAAACTTCGATCGCTCCTTTCATGCTGGCATAAGCTGCATAGCCAGGTAGAGCAAAACGGGCAAGCCCAGACGATATATTGACAATCCGTCCTCCATCATTAATCAAAGGCAGAAGTTTCTGCGTGAGGAAGAAAACGCCTTTTACATGAACGTTCATCAAGCGATCGAAATCATCTTCCGTCGTATCAGCAAAAGACGCATAAACACCAACACCAGCATTATTGACGAGGAAATCAAAATGCTCTGTCTGCCATTTGTCTTGAAGTGACTGCTTGACTTGTTCCGCGAAACCGTCAAAGGTTTTAGTGTTTGAAGTATCCAGTTGCAGGGCAACGGCTTGAGCTCCGATATCGGCGATCGCAGATACAACGCTTTTGGCTTCTTCATCGCTATTGTGATAAGTCACGATGACATCTACTCCTTTTCTGGCAAGAGTCAAAGCGGTATTTTTGCCAAGTCCTCGGCTCGCCCCTGTTACCAATGCGATTTTTGTCTTGTCTTTCGTCATTGCCTTATCCTTTCACTGTTTCATTCAGATGTTTTCATAATATGAGTGAAATCAATGGTTTTAAATACACAGACCTCCCATTTTATTGCCTAATCCTCCAAACCCAGATTTGCCGAACGGATAAAGATGCTCTATAATGCTTAAAAGAGAATGATTAAATTAGTCGAGAAAAACACATGGCGATTGAAATAATCAACCAACTAATAAATCAAGATGCGTTAGCGAAGCCCTCGAAGAGGATCGCAAATCAGTGTAAAGAATTGGCGGCATTAGTAACCAGGCACACCGACGGCAAGGGGAACGGTTTTCATAAAACAGCAATAGATAAGCTGGAATTTACGCGAGAATCTTCTATTCCCGCCGCACTGCACGGTGTCTATCAACCTGTTTTCTGCATCGTCGTTCAGGGCAAAAAAGAAGCGTTGCTGGGTGATGAAACTTATCGTTATGGCGAGGCTCAATATCTTGCGATCTCAGTTGATTTACCTCTGAGTGGATTTGTTGTAGAGGCCACTCCAGACAAGCCGTATTTAGCATTCAAGCTGAATTTAGACCCACGCCAACTCTGCGATATTATCACTGCCCAAACCAAGCCAAGCGCAAGCAAGAAAGAAAACTCTGTCAGAGGCTTATTCGTCAGCACTACCGATGCGCCGTTGCTCGATTGCGCCCTCAGATTGACACGCCTTTTGGATACGCCCCAGGATATCCCTATCCTCGCACCGATGATTATCCGCGAAATCTATTATCGTCTTTTAATAGGTGAACAAGGCGAAGCTGTCTGCCAAATTGCCACATCCGGCAGTAATATGCAGCGCATTGCCGAGGTAATAAAACTGATTAGAGCTGATTTTGCCAAGCCGATGCGGGTTGAAAAATTGGCAGAAAAAGCGAATATGTCTCCTTCATCTTTCCATCACCATTTCAAGGAAGTGACATCGATGAGTCCACTTCAATATCAAAAGCAATTAAGACTATTAGAAGCACGTCGCCTGATGCTTGCCGAAAACTCCGATGCGGCAAATGCTGCCTATCAGGTGGGTTATGAAAGCCCCTCACAGTTCAGCCGCGAATATTCTCGGATGTTTGGTGCGCCGCCGATCCGGGATATTGAGCGTTTGCGTACTGCTTGAGCGTAACTGTTTCGACTATATTGGTTTTGTTCCCTTAACACAAATGGAGGATAAAAGCAATGGAATATTGCGGTAAATGGCGGATCGCGGAGATGGAATTGTGGGATAGTGATTACTTGGACATGGAAGTTGAAGCGTATATCGAGATCGATCAAACAGGTTCAGGAGAATTTCAATTCGGTTTAGTATCAGGTCAAATTGACGGCGAACTCGTAAAAGATGGAAAGGATCGGCGATTTGAGTTTACCTGGGACGGTAATGATGAATGCGATCCTGCATCCGGTAGCGGTTGGCTCAAATTAAAGGATAAAAACTCGGTAGATGGTCGAATCAAATTCCACCAAGGCGATAGTTCTAGTCTTGTAGGTAAGCGCATGAAGTAGGCAATCAGCGATCGCACTATTTTATGCGATTTTTTTAAACCGCAGATGAACGCAGATACAATCTCATCCGCGTTCATCTGCGTTCATCTGCGGTAACAAAATCCCAATCTAACCAATAACCAATAACAACTGACGGAGGTTTCTCATGAAGGATTAATCGCAAACTCGCCCTCACTATCAACCTCTGCCGCACTTGTAACTACATCCAAAAACGCAAACACGGCCGGAATTAACAGCGCATCCCTCAAAACAGCCACCCCAATTACCCTCTCAAAATCCGCCGGAAAACTGCAAATTTTCACCTTAGCAGGTATCGGTTCCGCAGCCAAACGGGGCAGAACTGCTGCACCCAAACCTTGCATCACCATACTGACAATAGTTGAATCTTCGCTGAGTTCGTAAGCGATATTTAAGGGAAACCCCGAAGTTGTCAAATATTTTCGCAGCGGTACAGAACAAGAATTTTCGGCCGGCTGCAAAATCAACGGATAAGCCGCTAATTCTTCCCAGGTAATCTTATCACTTAACAATTGGGCCGTTGGCGGCAGCAACACAACATATTTATCCCGCAAAATTTCTCTAGTTTCAAATTCATCGGAGATGGGAAGAGAAACAAAGCCGATGTCTGCTTTGCCCGATCGCAAAGCCTCTTCCACAGCTTGCGTATAATAAACTTCGGTAATGCTGACCGCAATTTTGGGAAAGCAACTGCGAAATTTAGCAATTATACCCGGTAGGATATGAGTTGCGACACTCCGAAAAGTCACTATCCGTACCTGGCCTCCCTGCAAGCCTTTTTCTAAATCCGCTTCTTTGACCATCATTTCTAAAGCGCAGGCTATTTGACGCCCGTGAAGCAGTACCCTTTCCCCCACCGGCGTCAGTTGAGCACCGTGTCGCCCCCGGTGGAACAGTTGCACTCCCAATTCTGTTTCTAAAGAGGCGATGGCGTGGCTGACTGCGGATTGTGACAGTTCCAATTGCAAAGCCGCCTCGCTAAAGTTTTCACAGTCCGCTACTGCTATAAAAGCCTGAATTTGAGAGAGTTTCATCCGCCGCGTATTGATTTCGTTCATAACGTTTGTGCCAGTAGTACCCAAATTGTCACAAGGACTTCGATCTATCGATTTTATTCATACAACCTATGCAAGCAATGCTTTGATTGTCAATTGCCGCAGAGTTAAGGTTAATTTATCAGGTAACAGATAGACTTTAACAAAAATTGCACGACAAGAATATTGTGCTGAAATTGCGATGAAAATATTGCAGGCTTAAGCTGTTATTGGTAATTTGAGCGGTGCGATTTTTGTGGAAATTATAAAGTGAAGGTGTTGGCTATGTCTACTTGCAAAACTCCGAGCGATCTCCGAACAATGAAAGTTGTTTCGATTGCAGATCGAGCAAAACCATCCGAAAAACAGAAAGGGATCTCGATATTTTGGGCTATGAATCAAATTTGGCAGTTTTTCCTCGCCGCCGTCGCTGGCGGGGACGATGTGAGAATTTGGCAGACCTCAGATCGCGATGGTAACACTTGGTGGCACGGTTGCGATCGGGCTACAGGTCGGTCGATCGACGCGGCAAGTGATGGTGAAATGCGCGCTTGGCTCGATCGGCGTTACTGCAAATAGTCGATTGTCGGTTGTGTGGAAATGAAGTGAAAAACAGTCCTCAATTAGCAATTCTCAATTACCAATTCCCAATTACCAATTCCCAATTACCAAGTAGGAGATGCTATGCTTCAAAGATATTCCGAATGCACAGCGCCCGTTAGCGGAGCCCTCGAAGAGGATCGCATTATTCTGATGGAAAACGAGGTATACAGATTGCCTCAAACTCATCGAGAAGTTCAAGTCTTGTCAGGAATTGCTTGGATCACACTTGACAAACAGGACATTATCTTGCAAAGCCCTGAAAAAACATCGCTTCCACTGAGCAAAAACTGTGCTGTCATTTCCGCTCTCAACAATATGCCGCTGATTCTGGCTGTTTGGCAAGACAAAAACCCAGTCAGAACCTAGGGATTGAGAAAAAATTCGGCAGTAACACCCCAAAGAGCTCTATCTTAATAGTTATAACTTGGCTCTTGGAGGACTCGATCGGTGAACAGCCGCTCTTACCACTTTAGCTATATCGCAGCTATAAGTATTGTCTTATCGCCCGCACTCAGCTTGCTGGCAATTTCAGACGCTGGGGCTTATGCCCCAAGTATAAATGCGAGGCGGGCAAACGCTCGCGATAGCGCCCAGGCAACTGATCCCAAAACGCAAGCAGACGAACTCTTTGAAACAGGAGTAAAACAGCACCGCGAGGGTTTGTTTCGAGAAGCAATCGAGACTTTTGAGCAAGTTTTGGCAATCCGCAAGCAACTCGGCGACCAAGCCGGAATCGGAGAAACCCTCAATAATATGGGGGAAGTTTATGGCGAAATGGGTTTGAGGCCCAAAGCTTTGGAAGTTCTGCAGCAAGCTTTAGTCATTCACCGAGAAATCAGCGGAGGGCGTCGTATCGCGCGCACTCTCAATCTCATCGGTTTCGTTAACCGGATTGGGGACAATTTTTCCGAAGCGATGAAACTGCACCAAGAAGCTTTGGAACTTGCCAAAACTACGGACGACCAAATTGAAATTGGAGAATCCCTCCACAACATCGCGGCCGTGTACGCAGAACAGGTCAATTACGCCAAGGCGATCGAATTTTACCAGCAAGCGCGGACGATTCGCACGGCCGCGGGCGATCGGCGCGATTTAGGCCGTACCCTCAATAACATGGGCGGCGTCTACTACAACATCGGCGACTTTAACAGAGCGATGGAATTTTACCATCAAGCTTTAGCAATTCGCCGGGAAATCGGAGACCGGGCTGGCGTCGGCCGCCTCCTCAACAACATGGCACTTGCCTCTCGCAAACTCGGCAAAGATACTCAAGCGCTGATCTATTTTCAGCAAGCAATACCGATGTTAGAAGCAATCGGCGACAAGACAAGTATCGGCCGCTTGCTCAACAATATGGGCGCAATTCATGAAAGTCTCGGTCAATATCCTCAAGCTCTAGAATCCTACGAGGGAGCTTTAAAAATTGCTCGTGAGGGCGGTGACAAAGCTGGAGAAACTACAGCGATGGAGGGCATTAAGCGATTGTCTTCCGGTCAGCTTGTGCCACAATAATGGCTGTGAAGCGGTATAATTTGATTAGTATCGCGATCGAAAGGTGGAATATGTAAAGCTCCATTCTGCTGGGCAGCGAAGAAGTTGCAAGGCGTGCCCAGAAGCTCTACGGTGAGCAAATCCGTCAAGAAGTAGAGCGAGAAAGAATATCGGCAAAATGGTCATCATTGATATCGAAACAGGGGATTGCGCAGTAGACAAAATGGGTTTAGAATCAGCACGGCAGTTGCGGAAAAAGAATCCGAACGGTCGGTTCTTGGGGATTCGGATTGGGTTCAAGGTTGCGGCTGCAATCGGTGGAGCGATGGATCGGGTTTCAGACTGAGCTATGGATATTCGTACTGAAAAACCAGAAGATTTAGAAGCTGTTCGCAATGTCAATATTGCGGCATTCGGGCGAGAAAATGAGGCAAACTTAGTCGATCGACTGCGGGGAATTGCATCTACATTTTCATTCGTTGCCGTGCAATCCGATCGCATTGTCGGACATCTTTTCTTCAGTCCGGTTGTCGTCGAAGGAAAATGTTCTAGCAATTTGTCGATTCTGGGGTTGGCGCCAGTCGCAGTTCTTCCCGACTGTCAGCGGCAAGGTGTAGGATCGCTGCTGATCCGGGAGGGTCTAAAAGAGTGCGCGCGATCGGGATTTCATGCAGTGGTTGTGCTTGGTCATCCAGATTTCTATCCGCGTTTTGGGTTCATTCCTGCTAGTAAAAAGAGCTTGGGATGTGAATACGATGTACCCGATGAGGCTTTTATGCTGTTGGAGTTAGAAACTGGAGCTTTGCAGGATTGCAGCGGAACGGTCAAGTATCGATCGGAATTTAGGATCTGCGAGTGATATCAAATCCGGGTGCATCGGATTCGTTGAGGAAGAGCTCGCGAGTCATTCGATTTTAGATTTTAGATTTTAGATTTTGGAGGCGACCCCACGGATAAATTCGGGGGCTTGAGGATTTGAGATTTGAGATTTTGGATTGATTCCACGGATAAATCACGTGGCGGGTACCATCAAGAAATTCTCGATCAGAAATATTCTTAAACGAGCGCCCATATCTGAGTTACCTTGCTAGATCCGTTATCCGTATTTACTTATTTTTACATAGTTGGGTTTTTTGTACCTACCTATTGCAAATTTCTCTGCATCTTTGCTACTTTCTTTTTGACCCATAACGCGCTGCAAAATCGCCTCTACTTTCGCAGCAAATACAGCATTTCCTCTCTGCCTCGGTCGGGGCATATCAATAGAACAGTCCATTGCAATCTGACCATTTTCTATTAAAATAACTCGGTCAGCTAGCACCACTGCTTCTTCTACGTCGTGAGTGATCAGTAGCGCGGTAAATCCTTTTTCTTGCCACAAATTTTCTAACAATTGCTGCATCTCAATGCGAGTCAAAGCATCCAACGCGCCGAGGGGTTCATCAAGCAGCAGTAAATGAGGTTCGCAGGCAAGGGCTCTTGCTAAAGAAACTCTCTGCTTTTGACCGCCGGAGAGTACCGCCGGCCAATCGTTGGCGCGATCGCCAAGCCCTACCGCGTGAAGGACTTGCATCGCTTTGCCGTGCGTGTTTTCTTTGGCCGCTAGCAGCCCTAATTTCACATTTGCTACCACTTTTTGCCAAGGTAGCAGCCGTGCATCCTGAAACATCATTGTCACTTTAGAGTTGAGTTTGCGGGACGGCTTTCCATCTAGAAAGACAGTGCCTTGAGTGGGAACATCTAGTCCGGCGATTAAGCGCAGTAAGGTACTTTTGCCACATCCGCTGCGACCTACAATTGCTACAAATTCTCCGGGATTTATTTCTAGGTTGATATCCCGCAAAATTTTAATATTTCCAAATGACTTCTGGAGTTCTACTAATTCTAGGCGTATTCCTGAGAGTGCTGATTCCATTCTAAAAAACCTCCATATCGCTATTTATGCCACAGGCTCAAAACCTTTTTCGCTTTCAAAGGTGGCTGTTGAGCAAATGCCAATTCGTCTCCTACTCACCGGTGCTGGTGAATAGCAGATTAGCATTTATATATCTATACTACAGTAAATCAGTCGAATTATAGTAGTATTTAATTAAACCAGATTATTGCACAGGTATCTACAAAAAGCAAGATAATTTTTTGCCCAACTTCTGCGGCTTTGATAAATAATTGTTAAGAACAAGCAAACCCTGTTCCTGTAAAGGTTCTGTTTTTGAGCCCGGTGAGATTGTGCTGTATTTGGGAGAAAAAACCTGACAGTTGATTCCCGCCGAGATTCGCGATCGCCCAAAAATACAGTCGTTTTTGGTTGGAACAAGGGTCAAAAAGACGGTGCAAATATGGGAAAGAAGAACAACCAAAAGTTTGTCCAAATTCCAACTACCCGACTAAAGACTCGAATTCAACAGTTATGTGAGCGATTTGGTATTCAATTCGTTGAAACGGAAGAATCGTATACAAGCAAGGCTAGTTTTGTTGACTCTGATTTCCTCCCCAAATACCGTGAAAAACCGGAAGGTTGGGAGTCGTCAGGGAGACGAGTAAAACGCGGATTATATCGCACCGGAAACAATCAATATATCAATTGTGATTGTAACGGGGCGGCCAATATAATCAGAAAAGTAGCGGTGATGCTTGGATTAGATATAAGCGGAATCAGTAGAGGCGAATTGAGTGCCACGAGTGAAGTTCAGACTCTGGACTCTTCAAGAATCTCAGCGGCTTTAGCCCTGAGAGTTTCAATAACGTCTGACCCAGTTGAGTCATCACCGCCAGATATTCCAGTATTGTTTCGCGAAAAAGAGGAATATCTGGAAACAGATTTGCTCCGTGCATGGGAACGCCTGCTCGAACAGCCGGATGGGTTTGATTCAATTCCGATCCAAAATAAATTCCTTCTTTCAAATCTGGTTTACTATTCGTCAGTTCACCTCCAACCGGAAAGTAGCCTCGCCATGCTCTACCTCCCAGCGCCATCCGAATTTGCATTTTAGTTTCTAAATATCGAGCAAAAAACTGACGGCTGAGTTGCTCCAAACGGTTTTGCAAGCCTTTGTCTACACCATGCTCGACAATGTAAAAAAAACCAGTGTCGAGGCAAGCTTGTCGGATTTGGTTTGCAACAGTATCTAGGGGATTATCCGATACCGGCGAACTGATATCGATAACGGGAATCTGAGAAACATCTACTGTTAATTCAGTTGCCATAGAGATGAATTATAATTTGAATTGTTCGTCCACCGGAATTTGATAGCCATTTGCCAGTCGATTGGTAGCGTTTGCGGTTGCCACGATCGCCATCAGTTCCCCAAATATGGCATCATCCATTCCCTTGGCTCGCCCTGCGGCTGTATGAGATGAAATGCAGTATTGGCAACCATTTGTAACGCTGACAGCAATGTAGATTAACTCGCGAGTCAGGGGATCGAGTTCTCCCGGAGCCGTCATCACCTCCTTCACATTCTGCCAGGTACGTTGCAGGGTAGGTGGATGGTTGGCGATCGCTTTCCAAAAGTTGTTGATGTACTCGGTTTTGCGTGTCGCGCGAATGTCGTCATACACTGCCCGTACTTCATCGCTTGCGTCTTCGTATTCAATCAAATGGCTCATAGTTGCAATAATGGCGCGATCGTGAAAAGCAGTAAAATTTTCCCCTCTTTAGTATGGCGTAATTTATCGAGAAACTAAGAAAGAAAAATGGGACAATCATCTTTCTTTCTTAAGCTGTTCTGCATTGAAATTGGCTGTCAAAAAACAATCAAACTCTTGTGGGGTGGGCTTCTAGCCCGCCCCGAATATGCAATTTAAATGCGCGACAGCTTATTCTTGCTTTTTTATAGCTAAGCTGGCTGATAATTGGGATGCCAAGCCAGCCATTTCTCTTCTAACTTCCGGGCGATCGCATCTGCAAACTTACCCAACAAAGCATACATAATAATGCTCAACACCACCACATCAGTTTGCAAGAACTCGCGAGCATTCATTGCCATGTAACCAATACCAGAATCCGCCGCAATTGTTTCGGCGACAATCAGCGTCAGCCACATAATCCCCAAGGAATATCGCACGCCTACCAAAATCGAAGGCAAAGCCCCAGGCAGAATAACTTGCCACAAAAGAGACGCGGAACTCAAACCATAGACTTTGCCCATTTCAATCAATCCGGCATCGACACTGCGGATGCCATGAAAGGTATTGATATACATTGGGAAAAACACACCCAAAGCCACCAAAAATAACCGAGCTATATCGCCAATTCCAAACCACAAAATCACTAGGGGAATTAAGGCGAGGTGGGGAACATTGCGAACCATTTGTACAGAAGTATCTAGCAGCTTTTCGGCGATTGGATAAAGACCGTTGAGGAAACCAAGAGTCAAACCAATTCCGCCGCCTATGACGAAACCAACGACGGCACGCCAAGCACTAATTCCGATATGGTGAAACAGTTCCCCGGTAATTGCCAATCTAATTCCTGCACTTAAAACACCTGTTGGTGCGGGTAAAACCCTTGTGGAAAGCCAGCCCACCTGCACTAAAAGTTGCCAGCTAACAATCAGCAGAATCGGTACAATCCAGGGAATTATCTGCTGAAAATATGGATGTGTGAGCCATCTTTTATTCATGACGCGCTTGTGGGAACAACTTGTTTTTGTGTGGGAAAATTATCGTTGGCAACAATTTCGCCAAAAGGACTAAACATTTGCGGTTGATTTACAGCAGGTTTGTTTTTCAACGGCAAGCGGGGGAATAGCAATTCAGCCACTCGATACGCTTCTTCTAAGTGGGGATAACCGGAGAAAATGAAAGTTTCAATCCCCAATTCGGAGTATTCCAACATTCGTGCAACAACGGTATCGGGATCTCCCACTAAAGCAGTACCGGCACCGCCTCTTACCAACCCAATTCCCGCCCACAAATTGGGGCTAATTTCCAGAGCTTCGCGGCTGCCTGCGTGCAGTTCAGTCATTCGCTTTTGCCCTTCAGAGTCCATCCTGGCATAAGCTTTTTGGGCGGCGGCGATCGCATCTTCATCTACATATTTAATCAATCGATTTGCATCATCCCAAGCTTCGCTTTCAGTTTCCCGCACAATAACGTGAAGGCGAATTCCAAACCGCACAGTTCTACCCTGTTCTGTGGCTAATTTTTTCACAGCTTCAATTTTTTTAGCCACTTGTTGCGGCGGTTCTCCCCAAGTAAGATAAACATCAATGTGTTTGGCTGCAATTTGTTGTGCGATCGGCGACGAACCGCCAAACCATAACGGAGGATGAGGAGTTTGTACGGGTGGAAATAAAACTTTACCGCCCTTAATTTGGAGGTATTCACCGCTAAAATCGACTTCTTGGTCTCGGACGTTAGTGGAGTTACTACCTTCAAGCATTGCTCTCCAAACTGTCAAGAATTCTTCCGTCAATTCATAACGTGCGTCGTGACCCAGATGCACTCCATCTCCTGCTAATTCAACCGGGTCGCCGCCCGTAACCACATTAATCAGCAAGCGTCCGTTAGATAATCTGTCAAAGGTTGCCGCCATCCGTGCTGCTACCCCAGGAGACATTAATCCCGGACGAATTGCTACTAAAAAACGCATTTTTTCTGTGACAGCCATTAGGGATGAAGCCACTACCCATGCGTCTTCGCAAGAGCGTCCAGTCGGAAGCAAAGCGCCCGTAAATCCTAAATGGTCAATAGCTTGGGCGATTTGCTTTAAGTAGGAAAAACTGCCCGATCGCCCTCCAATTCCTGTAGCTAAATAGCGTCCGTCTCCGTGAGTTGGGATAAACCAAAATAATTCCATTTGCCTGATTCTCTATCACTATTTATTGTTTAGTTATCTGAGCAACTTCGCTAATTTTTACCTGTTTGGGAAGCAGCTTCAACTCCAAGAAAGTATCAGCAACTTTTTGCTGGTAAGTAACGACTTCATCCGTAATTTGCTGCACACCGTAAGGCCGTCTCCGTGAGATTTCCTCTAAAGTTGGAACATCAATACCAAGCTCTGGAGACAGCAGTTTTGCCACTTCAGTTGGTTGAGCCGCCGCCCATTCATCTACTTTTTGAAGTTCCTCTAAAATTGCCTTAGTCCGGTCAGGATATTGGTCGTTAAAAGGTTTGGCAGCTAGATAGAATTCCCGATTAGCTACAAGCCCTTCTCCATCCTTAAGAACGCGAGCTCCTGTAGCTCGTTTCGCTACAGTAAAAAACGGGTCCCAAATTGCCCAAGCATCAGCACTACCTTGTTCAAAAACTGCCCGCGCATCTGCTGGCGGCAGATAAATAGGCTGAATGTCGCTATATTTTAATCCGGCTGCTTTTAATGCTTCTACCACGAGGTATTGCACATTTGAACCTTTGTTAAATACAACTTTTTTGCCTTTCAATCCAGCCACATCTTGAATGGGAGAATCTTTCGGTACTAAGATAGCTTCGCCTTTGGGATTAGGAGGCTCATTAGCAACATATACCAATGGTGCGCCAGCAGCTTGTGCGAAAATAGGCGGCGCTTCTCCTGTATGGCCAAAGTCAATACTGCCTGCATTCAAAGCTTCTAGTAATTGAGGGCCAGCAGGAAATTGAAGCCACTGTACGGATGTGTTTTGGGAGGCCAGACGCTTCTCTAAACTCCCCCGTGATTTAAGAATGCTTAGAGTTCCATATTTTTGGTAGCCAATCCGAATTACATTGCTCTGTTGTGCGTTAGAAGTTGCCACCGATGTGGCAGCAGAAGTCGGGGCAGTAGTTGTATTTGTTTGCTGAGTAGGAGCACAGGCAGAAACTGTCAAACTCAAACTGAAGCCAATTGCAAAAAGCAAAGCAAAGGTCTCGATCGAACTATGTTTGAGCTTGCTCCAAAAATGTCTCAATCTAGCTGGAATTGGGAGCTCTTTCAATGGGGTTAACACTGTGCCTTCCTAAATTTCAAGTATTGAAAACCAAGAAACGCGATCGCCATGCGAAAGCTGAGCTAGTCATTATTGACTAATATACTACGATAAACCGACCGATGTACCGTACTTGGTTCTGACAAGCTCCTATTATTCCACAGATGGCTTCAAAAATGCAAGCACATTCTGTAGATTTTTGTTTGTATTACTTCTCTAGTTGCTTGCTTGATTAATATTCGCGGGCAATATATCAGTTGCACCCGCAGGAGAAAAAGTAGCATCTAGAACTGCTGCTATCTGCATAAAAACCTGAGATACCGCCGAGTGAAGATAAAACATCCTTTTTGAAGGATGATTTTTACGTATAAAAGCTGGGATTGGGGAGTCGATCGTTGAGTACCCAGTCACCCAGATCGTGAATTTTGTAGTCAACAGAATCATGCAGCGTAAACGTTCTCAGATTGCGCCAGTAGCGATCGAAACCATATTTACTGGTGGTAGCACGCGCCCCCATTACTTCAAAAATGCGAGTTGTCACATCTAAACCTATTTTTGTGGCAGCAATTTTTGCCGTTGCGATCGCGATCGCGCATTGTCCGCGTTCTTCTGTTGTTAAATCCATGCCTTTTTCCCAAGCTGCTTGTAGAATGGCGGCGGCTCGATCCGTCAAACTGCTAACCGCTTGCAGATCGACCCACATTTCTCCGTAGTGTTTCAGAATGTAAGGATCTTGCGTCACACTAGGAGCAGTAGAAGTTAACCAGGGTCGTCCTTGGGTGCAAGTATAGTCTTTGGCAGCAGCAAATGCTCCTTCCGCAATACCCAGATAAATATGGGCAAGATTGATTTGCGTCAAACAAGCTCGTAAAGTACGGAAAGGAATATCGGCACGGGTGCGATCGCCAAACACTTCCGAGTCAAAAACGCGCACTCGGTCGAAACTAATACTACCGCTATCAGTTTGACGTTGCCCCATATTATCCCAATCGTCATGGATTTGTATTCCCTCTCTTTGAGTAGGAATTACAATAATTGTGAGTTCAGAGGTATCTTGACGAACCGCAGTTATAGGTAAGATATCAGAATCTTTAGAGCCAGAGCAAAAGCTTTTTGTACCGTTCAATAAAAAGCCTGTACCATCAGGAGTTAAAGTGGCACGGCGATCGAGGGGATTGAGAGCATTGCACCAAAACCAATTGTTTGCGATCGTATCTTTGTAGAACTGTGCCTTGCGCTCCTCTGTGCCAAACAGATGCGGGATAACCACCCCTAAATGGTGATAGGAATAAACATGAGCTAGAGAACTATCAGTCTTTGCCAACTCGCGAGAAATTTGGAGTGCCGTAATCCAGGTTTCGCCAATACCGCCATATTCTTTAGGGATAATCAGACCGAGCAAACCGGTAGAGCGAATGCGATCGCGTTCATACTTTGGTGTACCGCCAAGCCGATCTCGTTCGATGGCAGTAGCAGCAAATTCTCGAGCAAGCGATCGCGCGATCGCTACATAATCTCGTGGTGTATCTTGTGCATCTGGCTGTAAACCCTGTGGTGTTGTGTTTTCCGAGTCTGCTAGGGATAAGGTCATATTGGTAAAAATTTGATTGAAGTAATAAGTTTAGCTGCGGTCGGTGTTTTTTCGGGTTGTTAATCCTTAAAACCAAAGTAGACAGAAATAGGAATATCTTCAACGAATTGACCTGAAGGTTCTACAGCTAAAATTGCTGATTTAATCTCAGCCTCAAACTGAGAAGTATTGCCGTTAAAGTAATCGCGACGACAGTAAGCAGTAGAGTAGAGATAGCCGATAAAATCGTCAATTGTCCAGTATTTTTGAAAGTCAATGTCATGTCGCTTAATACCCACAAATGGCGAGCGATCCAAAATTTCTAAATCAGATTTGTAGAGTAAAGGAACGCTAGTTTCGCCAACCCGCCGCTCTTCTCCTAGCCAGCGTTTGATTACTGCCAGGACATTCTGCGCCCAAGCAGAGTTATTTGACCAGATATCTTTTTCCGTTTGAATAATTGCAATCCCGCTCTTAATTTCCCTCGTGCGATCGAGAAGGTCGTAACTACGCTGTAACACCAATTCCTTATCCATCCAATGAAAAGCACGACCGATAGTAACCAGTCGAAATGTGCCGATTTCAGAGGCAATATTTTCAGCTAAACCTTTTATCCAGGTGATATTTTGTGCGTGATGGAGATTGGCTTCTTGCTTGGCAACTTCGAGCATTTCTGTATCTGGATCGATACCCACAACCGATGCAAATTGATGATGTAAGGCGATCGCCACCAAGCCAATGCCGCAGCCGAGATCGAGAAGTTTGCCTTGCCCATCTAATTGAAATTCCTGTGAGATTAAATCGTAAAGAGCATTTGGGTAGCGCGGTCGATATTGCAGGTAATAGGAAATTGCTCCTTGGAAAAGCGTTGGATCGTAGATTGGGAGTATTTTAGTAATCACGATAGGTAGTAGAGATTGTGGTGAGTGATGAAAGCCTGTGATGTCAGCCTGCGATTTAAACTTCTAGGGGAACAGTTTGCGTATTGGATAAATCCAAGGTACTCAATAACTTTTCTTTCCAATATTGCAAATCGCGATCGGTACGCCTGCGGGGACGGGGAAGAGCGATATCTAGCTCGAGATGGATGCGTCCAGGATTGCCGCGCATCACGATCGCGCGATCGCTTAAAATCAGTGCTTCTTCAACATCATGGGTGACAAGAATCATCGTCTGGCGATCGGATTGCCAAATTTCTAACAGACGATCCTGTAATTGCATTCTAGTAAAGGAATCGAGAGCACTAAAGGGTTCATCTAGCAATAAAATAGAAGGATTAGTGACGAGAGCTCGCGCGATCGCCACCCGTTGAGCCATTCCTCCTGATAGTTGGCGCGGCAGCAAACGAGCAAAATCTTGTAATCCAACCTTAACTAGAGCATCACTTGCCCGTGCCCTGCGTTCATCCTTCGGTAAATGATGCAAACCAAACTGCACATTTTCCCAGACGGTTAACCAAGGCATCAGCCGAGGTTCTTGAAATATTACACCAATTTCTGGATGAGGTTTGTCAATGCGAATATTGTCAATTCGCACATCTCCATAAGTTGGCATATCTAATCCAGCAACGATCCGTAAAAGTGTACTTTTGCCGCAACCACTCGTCCCAATTAAACTCACAATCTCGCTACGATTAACAGTTAAATCAATAGAGTCTAGCCCTACGAAACCATTTTTAAATCGTTTATGTAGCCCTTCGATGAGTAGCATATATGTTTCCTCCTTGGCGCTTTGAATGAATGTTTGAAACAAATGCTTTGAACTAATGGTTGGAAGCGTAAACATCCTGCCAATGGAGTAGCCAATGCGATCCAAAACCGATCGCTGAGTCGGTCACTTTTCCGCAAATAGCAAACAGGAGAATGCTAGCGAGGGTGATTGCAGGTCGTCCCGTCGCTTGCCCGTCGATTAATAAGAAGCCTAAACCCTGACTGGCTCCCATCAATTCAGCCGCCACGACAAACATCCAGCCCAAACCCAAGCCACTTCGCAAACCGACAATGTAAGCAGGCAATGTCGCGGGCAAGAACACGCGACTGATAAGCTGCCAATCATTGAGTCTATAGATTTTGCCAACTTCAACCAATTTGCGATCGACATTATGAATGCCGCTCATCAGATTTAAGTAAACGGGGAAGAAGACTCCAACGGCGATCAGAGCTATTTTGGAAGGCTCATGTATTCCCATCCAGAGGATAAATAGGGGCACCCATGCGAGGGAAGGAATGTTACGGAGTGACTGCAAAAGTGGGTCGAGTAAATCGTGAATTAGGCAAGAATAGCCTGTTAATCCTCCTAGAATAGTGGCAAAAAATGTACCAATTAGGAACCCAACAAAAACCCGATAGAGTGTAATGCCGATGTGCTGCCATAGTTCTCCTGCTGCACCGAGTTCCCAAACTGTTGTGAGAACAGTTGAGGGAGCAGGTAACAAGTTAGGAGCAACCAAGCCAAACCTAGAGAGACTTTCCCACAATATTAAGAGAAAGACTGGTAGGAGCAAGCCTTTTGCTTTGCCGAGACGATTGAGGAATTGCCAAATATTACCTGTTTGTGAGGTTGGTATTGCGATCGCAAGTCTTTGTCCCATAACTTATTGCTAAATGGCTAATGGCTAATGGCTAATGGCTAATTGCTGCGAGTGAGTAAGTAGTAAGTAGAGTGCGTCAGCTAGAACACTTACGCTTAAACGGGAAACACTTCGGACTGACGCACCCTACAATCTGTAGCTAGAACACTTACGCTTAAACGGGAAACACTTCGGACTGACGCACCCTACAATCTGTTTTAA
>NZ_JAUBWA010000006.1:57773-107050 GCF_036702825.1 Microcoleus sp. A003_D6
ATGTTCAACAGCTTACCTCACCTACTACATAAGCACAATTAAGAGGGCTAAAGCCCAACTACGTACCTCACTCGTTTTTAAATGTTCAACAGCTTACCTCACCTACTACATAAGCACAATTAAGAGGGCTAAAGCCCAACTACGTACCTCACTCGTTTGAGAATCGCTATATCCAAAGCAGATGTTTTTTACTTAGGATTTGGCAATCTTTGCTACATATTGCGGATCGATTAAATCGTTAACTACTGTAGTCACGTCAACGGAATCTTTGATTACGCCACTTTTTTTCAAGACATCTCCAGCAGCACTAATAACGGTTTTTTGTTCGTCACCAATTGATGAGTTTGAGAGATCGGTTCGCTCCTCTAATTGTTTAGTTGCTACCGCTTCTGTCAACTTCGATGCTTTAATTACCACTTGCTTGAGTTCGCTAGGATTCGCGATCGCCCATTTCCGTGCTTTCTCATAGGCGGTTAGCACTTGACTAACTTGTTCGGGATATTGTTTGGCAAATGCCTCGCGGACATTCAAAAAGCCTTGACTAATTAGTTTGGGATCGCGGAAGAAAAGTTTCGAGCCTTTTTCTACTTCTGTCTGTGCCATAAATGGATCGAGACCAGCCCAGGCATCGACATCGCCTTTCTCAAGGGCAGCTTTACCGTCAGCGTGGGGCAAAGGCACAATTTCCACATCTTTGGCAGTCAAACCGACTCGATCCAAGGCACGCAACAAGAAAATAAACGGATCTGTTCCGCGCGTTGCTGCAACTTTCTTGCCTTTTAGATCGGTGACTTTTTGAATGGAAGAATTCGCCGTAGTTACTAATGCTGTCCATTCGGGTTTGGAGTAAACATAAATAGATTTGATGGGATTGCCATTGGCTTTTGCAATCAGTGCGGAAGCACCAGAAGTAGAGCCAAAGTCAATGCTGCTGCCATTGAGAAACTCTAATGCCTTGTTACTACCTTGACTGAGCACCCATTCGACTTTGATATTGGTTTTGGCTAAGTCTTCCTCCAGCCAGCCTTTTTCTTTGAGTACGAGACTGACAGGATTGTAGTAGGCATAATCTAAACGTACTACTGTAGGAACTGCTGTAGGAGATGAGCCGGGAGATGCTGCTGTAGTGTTAGTTCCAGGAGAGGAAGAATTACAGGCATTGACTAATAGCGATAGAAACAGCCCAGAAATAAAAAATAGCAGTAACCTACGTCTGGCAATGGCAAACCATTTGCTCATGATTCGTCTCCTCAACTCCTTGGTGAATGTCTCGCTTAATTAGGACTTACGCAGTTTATACCATAAATCTATCGATTTACCGTAGTATACCTGAATTTTATCTTACAGCAAGGCACACTCAAGATCAATAGACCTCTTGCAAAAATCCTTTTAATCAAATTCTGGAACGGGCTCTGGGGCCCATTCCACAAGAAAAAAAATTTTGTGGGATGGGCCGGAGAGCCCGTCCTAGTTATTTTTGCAAGAGGTCTAATGTTTTAAGATTTTGGGGTACGATCGCGCCGCATAATAATGCGGTAATGGTTTGTCATGCTCTCAATTGACCAGTAGTATGCAATTATTACCCCGCAAAGTTATTTAAACGCCCCCTTTTCCCTTCTCCCCTTTTGCGCCTTGCAAAGCAAAAATCGGAGTTTGAGCAGATTTCCCCTTCAGAGCAACAGATCCCAAAGCCTTGCAAATGAAGTGCGGCTCGATCGCCTCAAACACCCTTTCACCAATCAAAATTTGGTTTTCCCCCGCCTTGCTCATCAACCGCGCAGCCGTATTCACCGTATCGCCGAGGATATTAAACTCCCTGCGCCCTCGCGGTTCCCCAACCTCAGCAGCAAACACCGGCCCCAGGGACAACCCAATTTGACAGCTTACTTTTACTTCTTCACCCGCAATAATTACCAGAGGCAAACCTGCAATGATATCTCGGATCGCAATCGCCGCACTAGCAGCGCGGCTGGCGTCATCCGTGTGAGCGTCGGGCACGCCAAAATAAATCAGCATATCCGAACCGTCTAAGTGCGCCGTTACTTTTTGCAACACGCCTCCTTTAGCTGAGACTACAGCATCGATCGACGCAAACACCCGAGAATAACCCACTACCAGATTGACTTCTTCCTGGGGCGAAGCTTTCTCCACAGACTCCGGTAAACCTATCAAGTTGACAAACATCACCGTCGGTTCGGGAAAATCCGGCGGTATTTTTCGCCTGTCTGCATTTTCCACCAGCAGTCTCAGGATAGTTTTGGGAATATAACTAGCAAGGGGTTCAAGCCGATTCACAGCTTCCCCGATTTCTTTTACCAAGCCCGCAACGCTGCGATCGAGCAATACCGAACTCGGCATCCGCCGCCGAGTCAAAGTGATATCATACTCTCCGAGTCGATCGTCCGTTAAATCGTCCGCCACCAACAAATAACCCGGTTTCCCGGGTTCAAAACGAAATTCCTCTCCCAAAGACAAACTAGCAGCTTCAGTCAAACACACCCGCCCCACAGTCCCAGAACCCTCAGCCTGCTTGGCTTGCTGAACTGAATGCCCCAGCAGTACGTGAGCCATCCGCAGCGGCGTACCGATGTCAGCACTAATATAGCGGCCGCAGTGGATGCCCACCCGCATCCTCAAAGACAAAACACCCCGCGCCGTTTCAATATTGGCAAATTCATCCATCGCCCGCTGCATCCGCAAACCCGCCCGCACCGCCCTCGCTGTATCCTCTTGGTAAACTCCTGACAGAAACTGCACCAGCATCGCATCTCCGGTAAACTCCAGCAAATCCCCGCCCGATTTGCTAACAATTTCAATCATCGAGGCAAAATAGTCGTTAATCACGCCCAGCAGGCTTTCAGCTCCCTTGCGCCCCTGGGTTGCATTCGCTTCCAACAGCGACGTAAACCCTGCCAAATCCGTGAACAGCAAGGTGCCTGTTTGCCACTGGTAGCGCACCTCGCCCGGGTTGGGCGGAGATTCGGACACGGGCCTGGGCACGTAGTCGTGGAGGATGTAGCGCAGAGTTCGCAGGTGATCGAAAACTCCCATTAGCGTTGCGGGGGAGGGATCTACCCACGCAGCAGCGTACAGTTGGGCCGAAAGGAGCGATCGCAGCCGCAGTTCGATCGCAGCCAAGGGAGGGTTGTAGGTTAATCTATTAATAATTTCCACCTAGTCTATTCTTAAAAAATAGGGTAAGTTCTATCGATCGAGAGGCAACACCAATAGCTCGACCAATACCATTATGATAAGTTTCCCGTGACTCCATACCAGCCAAACCCAGAACCCACTATAGAAACTTCCGAAAGTCACAGCTTGCTAGCTCCCGATTTGATCCGAGCTGCTCGATCGGCCTATGGTATGTATCTGAAAGTGCATTCCGAGCAGATCCAGCGTCCGGCGGGTGTAGTTGTCAGTCAAGGAAGCGATCGAGGGCAGCTAATTTTTGCTTCGCAGCCGATTTTATTGCCTGGTGAACGTTTTGTTACTTTTGACGAAATTGAATCTCAAATGTATTAATTGACAGTTGGCAGTTGGCAGTTGGCAGTTGACAGTTGGCAGTTGGCAGTTGACAGTTGATAGATAGTTAGAAATTGGGAATTGGTGATTGATGATTGATAATTAGTGATTTATCATTGGCAACGGCTTAAAAATCGCAACCACATCGCAATTGCCAAAGAAATTTGGTAGTCAGGGATTGAATTCTCATCCAAATCAGCAGGCTCGCATTTCTCACTACAAAAATGATTGGTAATTGACGGCACAAACTAACAACTGACAACTAATAAATCAGAACAGACAACAGACAACTTAATGGAAATTATCTTTAATTGCCTTGTCACGGCGATCGTCTTTGTTATCGGCTCGGCTATTGGCAGCTTTCTCAATGTGGTAATCTATCGGTTGCCTGCGGGTTTGTCGGTGATCCACCCTCCTTCTCGCTGTCCCAAATGTTTAAATCAACTCAGAAATTACGAAAATATACCCGTTTTCGGTTGGCTGTGGCTGCGGGGACGCTGCAATTACTGCCGCAGTCGGATTTCTGCCCGCTATCCGCTGGTGGAAGCAGCTACGGGTTTGCTGTTTTTGCTAATCTTCTGGCGGTTTGGCGTAACAGTGCAAACTCTTGGTTTTTGGGCTTTGTTTAGCTGGCTGTTGGCTTTGTCTTTGATTGATTGCGATACAATGACTTTGCCTAATTCTTTAACTCGATCGGGTTTGGTGGTCGGATTGGTTTTCCAAGTGGCTAAAGGTTGGTGGCCGACATTTAGTCCGATCGACTCGGTACACTATCTGGTACTCGACGGGATCGCGGGGGCAGTTGTCGGGTTGTGGCTGTTTGACGCGATCGGGTTCGCCGGGACGATCGGCTTGGGGCAGAATGCTATGGGCGCCGGAGATACCAAATTGGCCGCCTTGATGGGGGCTTGGCTGGGCTGGAAATACTTGCTGCTAGCCGGATTCATCGCCTGTGTAGCTGGGGCTTTTGCCGGTGGCGGGGCGATCGCCATCGGGTTGCTCGATCGGCGTCAACCTATGCCTTTTGGCCCGTTTCTGGCTCTCGGTGCAGCAATTACTGCTCTGTGGGGCGAAGCCATCTTATCTACTTACTTGCAGTTGTTTTTCCCGAATTTTAGTTTCTGATCGGCAGGTAGTCTAGCGATCGAACATAACATTGTCTCAAAAATTGGTAAAATTGTTCCGTGTCTTGGATTACACTTACAACTACTAGCTTTCGTTGGGAAGCCGAATTGATGCAGCAAATCCTCGCTGCTCATCAAATCCCAGCTCGGATTGTTGACTTGGGCGTAGCATCTTATCTGGGAGCGGGCAGTGCTACAGCCCTGCAAGTTCTTCCAGAACACCAGCGAACAGCATCGCTCCTCATCAGTCCAGTTGAAGATGAGCCAGAATCGGGTGATTAGTCATTAGTCATCAGTCATCAGTCATCAGTCATCAGTCATCAGTCATTAGTCATCAGTCATCAGTCATTAGTCATTAGTCATTAGTCACTAAACAACTAGCAATTGACAACTAGCAATTGACAACTAGCAACTGACAACTAACAACTAACAATTGCTAATTACCAATTCCCAATTCCCAATTTCCAATTACCAATTACCAAGTTTTAATGTCTCTATTTGATTGGTTTGCAAATCGACGAAAATCAGTACCGAACTCCCAAGAACGGCCGGAACGAGAAATTGCCGACGGACTTTGGAATAAATGCGAAGCTTGCGATGCCCTGAGTTATACCAAAGACCTGCGAGCAAATCAAATGGTTTGCTTGGAATGCGGGCATCATATCAGAGTTTACAGCGACGATCGCATCGAGCAGTTGATCGATCCCAATACCTGGATGCCCATTAACGAAGGACTGCACGCCACCGATCCCCTGAAATTTCGCGATCGAAAAAAATATAGCGATCGGCTCCGAGAATTTCAAGAAAAAACAGGCCACCTAGACGCCGTAGAAACAGGCATCGGCCAACTCGAAAATTTGCCAGTCGCCCTCGGAGTCATGGAATTTCAGTTCATCGGCGGCAGCATGGGCTCAGTAGTCGGAGAAAAACTGACTCGCCTCATCGAACACGCCACGCGGGAACGCTTGTCAGTTATCATTGTCTGCGCTTCTGGCGGTGCGAGAATGCAAGAAGGAATGCTCAGCTTGATGCAAATGGCTAAAATTTCCGGGGCTCTGGAACGCCACCGGGAAGCGAGACTGCTTTACATCCCGATTTTGACCCACCCGACGACCGGCGGCGTCACCGCCAGTTTTGCCATGCTGGGAGACATTATAATTGCAGAGCCAAAAGCTACTGTAGCCTTTACGGGCGGCCGGGTAATCGAGCAAACTCTGCGGGAAAAGCTGCCGGAAAATTATCAAACTTCCGAATACTCCTTCGCCCACGGTTTTGTAGACTTGATCGTACCCCGGACTCAATTAAAGAAAACTCTCGCTGGGCTCATCAGCCTCCACCAGCCCCAGCCTTTCTTGGCAGGCTCGGAATTTCCCGCCCTCGAAGCCAGCGACAACCACGCTTTGCCCCCGCAGACTCACGCTTTCAAGCTTGCTCCCTAAGCTGCTGCGCCGGATGATTGTCTGTTGGTGAGTCTGGGGCACAGAGGGAAATTTCTGAGGAATTGCGAAAAACCCGGGTTCTACCAAAAATATTTAGTTTGGTAACGAGACGTTAACGCTGACACCGGGTTTTGAACCCCGCCCGCGCAATTCCTATTGGTAATAACGACGCAGCAGTGGGATGATATTGATCGGAAGTTGATTGGCCCCTCTGTTTGGCTGGGCAAAAATGCCTAGTAGCAGTTAGCGGTTAGTTAGGTTGCGATCGAACAAAATCTCAGAACAAACTAACAGAACAAGCTAACAGCGCTTTGTGAAATTGTCCGGCTTTCAGTTAATAGCCGTCAACTGAATTTTGACCTGTCAGCGACCTAAAAATTATGGGTTTTGCAGACCTGTCCATCGCAGAAATAGCAGAGGACTTCAACGTCCCTGTTGAAGACGTGATCCGCTTGTGCGACGAGTTGGAAATTGCCTACAAGCACCCTCAAACCCGTTTGGCTTTGGAGGATGTTAAGGCAATTATGTCCGCTCTCGAAAAAAGGCGCGACTCAACACTTCTTGCAGATTAGATCGCAAAATTCCTCTACCTTTAAAGGTATGGCTGCACAAACTTGCGCCAGTTGTCGCACAAGGAGGGAATTTTGAACATAAATCTGTTTGCCAGCTACGATCTCTTAGCGTTCAATAATTTGCCGGATTTTTTTAAGGAGAACCATGCTTAAAAGATATTTCATTGCTCTGACCGCTGTATTCTTGACATTTCAGTTCTTTGTCAGCAGTGCGATGGCTGTCGAACTGAGTCCTGAACTTCGCACTGTGACTTTGAATGACAAGGGTGCTCCGGTGGTGCTGAGCCTCAAACAAGTTCAGCAAGGCAAACGCCTGTTCAACTCGGCTTGCGCTCAATGTCACGCTGCGGGAATGACGAAAACTGACCCGAACCTGAATTTGAGCCCGGAAACTCTGGCTTTGGCCAACCCGCCCCGCAATAATATTGAGTCGCTGGTGGACTTTATGAAAAATCCCACTACTTATGACGGGTTTGAGGAAATTTCGGAAGTGCATCCGAGCATGAAGAGTGCGGATATTTTTGCTGAGATGAGAAATCTCTCGGATGAGGATTTGTACGCGATTGCCGGTCACATTATGTTGCAGCCGAAAATTATCTCCAAGCAGTGGGCTGGCGGTAAAGGCGCTCGCTAATCGATTTTAGATTTTAGATTTTAGATTTTGGATTTTGGATTGGGAGGGGGCTGGGGTTTGGCAAAGATTGCTAGCTGGTCGTTTTTCGCTCTAAAATCTGAAATCTAAAATTTACCTCCTGCTCATTGATTATCGCAAAAGGTTGTAGTCCCTCATGCTGCGTCGTGGTGCTTTTGTCTGCTTTCTGTTGGGGATGTTAATTATTTTGCCGCTCCTGTTGTTGGCTCCTCAACCTGTTTTGGCTGCTGCCGATTCTTATGTGACTCGCTATTTAAAAGTCAGCGAACCTGTAGCACTGGAATTGGACGCTCAGGGACACACTCGGTTATTTTCCGCTGAGGATTTTTCCGCAGGTAAGCGGTTGTTCGAGCAAAACTGCCTCAACTGTCATGTCGGGGGATCGACTTTGCCCGATCCGACTGTATCTTTGTCTTTGACTGCTCTGAAGGGAGCAACGCCTCCCCGCACCAACATCAATAGTTTGGTGGCGTATCTGAGAAAACCGATGACTTATGACGGTAGTGAGGAAACTTTTTGGTGCCGCCAAGTGCCGGAAAGTTGGATGCAGCAGGCCGAGATCGAAAATTTGGCGGCTTTTGCGATCCGGGCAGCCCAGAAAGCTCCGGGCTGGGGCGTGGAGAATTTTGAGAGTTGAACTGCTCAAAAAAGTGGTAAATTACTCGGGAGAATGCGATGCGACTGCGCGATCGCGCCTGTTTCACCAGGTAAAATATCTAAAGAATCACCCTTTGAGTGTCCATTAGAGGAGAACTGTGTTGAAAAGACTCTTATCGATCGCCCTATTAGCGTTCGCAATTTTGACTGTCGGCTTTGGCCGCCCTGCTTTGGCAGGAGATGCCGCTAAAGGAGCTAAACTCTTTAGCGCCAACTGTGCTGCTTGTCACATCGGTGGCGGCAACGTGGTTATGGCCATGAAAACCTTGAAATCGGCTGCTCTTGAGAAGTACGGCATGAATTCTCTGGAAGCTATTACCACTCAGGTAACAAAGGGCAAAAATGCTATGCCTGCTTTCGCTGGCCGCTTGAAGCCCGAACAAATTGAGGATGTAGCAACCTACGTGCTCGAACAATCTGCGAAAGACTGGAAAGGCTAAATTGCCTCTTTGAAGTCGGACAAGCTGGGGTTGATTTAGTTTAAAACTTGTCCTCCCGACGATCGCACCCTCTCTCACCCTTTGGCGAATAAATATCGGTTTGCAGCGATCTTAACCTGTTTGGGAAAGCGCGCCAGAAATCTGATTTTTATTTGCTTGCAGGGCGAGGGAGGGACATTTTATTTTAGATTTGAGATTTGAGATTTTGGATTGAAGAATTGAATAATTGAAGGATTGCTAAATGCTGACTTTGTATAAATTGTCAAGCGCCTTATATTAAGATTTATGTTTGGGGCAGAGTCATAAAATTGCGTTGTGTGCTAGGATGTAAACCCTTTACTAGCAAAGCATTGAAATCAAAATTAAAGTCGATCGGGGATTTGAAATCTACACCTGCCATGAACGTAAAAACATCAGCAAAAGTTAAAACTCAAGTTAAGACTCTCGGAGACGCAGCATCAGGGGCGATCGAAAAATATTTTCGCAAAACTGTAGAGCACGAGGCTGAAGTTATCAAAGACAAAGACGCGGAAGAACTTCATCAAATGCGCGTGGGATTGAGGCGTTTGCGATCGGCTGTAACGGGTTTTGCTCCGGTTTTAGATTGGCCAAAAGAGGCTTCTGAACGTAAAATTGGTAAGGTGGGACGAATTCTGGGAACGCTCAGAGATTTGGATGTGATGCTCGAAAGTCTCCAAAACCGATATTACCCAAATTTGCCGGCGGATGAACAGGAAGTGTTGGATGAAGCTTTGTTAACTTTGCTCAAACAGCGACGCCGCGCTTTGAAGGGAGTGAGGGCGATTTTAGAACACAAAACCTACGAATTGCTGAAGAAGTCGATCGAGGAGTGGTTGGACAAACCGAAGTTTCGGGCGATCGAACATTTGCCAATTGCTGAGGTTTTGCCGGATTTACTGTTACCTCAAGTCAGCGAGTTTTTCCTGCATCCGGCTTGGCTGCTGGGTACGGAATATGAGGATGGCAAAGTTAAAGTTGCTGATGATTTGAATGAGTCTGCTGTGGAAGAGAAGTTAGCAGCGGAGGGAACTATGCTGCACGATTTGCGGAAGCAAGCGAAGCGGGTTCGCTATTTGATGAATCTGTTTGGGGATTTTTACGGCGAGACTTACGAAGTTTATGTAGAAGATGTGAAAGCTGTTCAGGAATGTTTGGGCGATATTCAAGATTGTGAAGTTCTAGGGGAATTTCTGACAGATTTTGTCGATCGCGATCTGAAAAAAGAGTTGCCGAAGTTGGCTGGTTTGTTGGCAGAAAATCGCTATGCAGCTTGGCAAAAATGGCAGGTTTTGCAGCGCAGGTATTTGAATTCGGAAATTCGGCAAGGTTTTCGATCGGCATTAATTCATCCTGCGGTTGAAGATGCTGCTAAGGGAGATGCGCCGCAGCAAAATTAGGTTTTTTGGGTGCAGAAAGTACGCGCGTGCGTAGCTATCCCGTAGGGAATCGACTGCGGGGACTAGAAGCCGCACACGGCAATTCCGTATCCCTACAAATATGACCTACAATCACAGGCGATCGCACTTTACTTAAGCAAGGGCGATCGCTCTTGGGATAGGCTAAAGAAAAAACCTTAACAATTACTCTGTTCAGTAAGCTGTTACGCATTTAAACCACTAACTAGGCCTGTAGGGTGCGTCAGCTAGAACACTTACGCTTACAAAGGAAACGAGAAAGGGCTGACGCACCCTACAATACTATTTTAAATGCGTAACAGCTTAACCAGTTAAAATCCGAATTACTTCACCAGTATGAAGTAAAAGAAAGGGCGATCGCGTTTTTTACCATAGCAAATCACGACTGCAACCACTTCATAAACTTATCCGCCGCCGTACCAAGAGACTCACCGACTTGTTTCTTCAAACGCCACCGCCCAAACGCTTGTTCGTAATCTTCCCCTTCAGTTTGATACACATTCCAAGCATTCAGCGACAATCCCAATCCCCACGTTAGTAAAATGAAAAGCGACCAAGAAAGCTCGTGCGATCCTGCTAGATTAAACAAAACTAAAAAAGTATTGATAATGCCGTACTTTGTCACATTTTTCTGCAATTTGCGACGGCGGTAAGTGTTAAAAACCAGTTTTTCTTGAAATTCTCCTCTAGTTGCTAACCATTGCTGTTCCGCCGCCACAATATCCTGTTCGGAAATGCCCAATTCCGCCGCAATCTCGAAAAGCTGCACTCTGGATAATTCCCCTTCATCCTGTCGGCGCGCGATCGCAATTTGCAGAATACCTTGAGCATCCTCTGAACCGTAAATTTGACTTATTTGACTTTCATTTGTCGCCATATAACAAGTTTCCTATAATTCCTGACATCCTTTCTATGATAGAGATAACCGCAGTTAAACGGCAGGTGGTGGCATTGGCGGATTTCAACACCCGGAAACTGGGCACGGGCAAGATGCCCGTTCCACAAGATAATTTATTTATTGTGGAACAGGCATCTTGCCTGTTCCTGATTTGTTGTGGAACAGGCATCTTGCCTGTTTCTGATTTGTTGTGAAACAGGCATCTTGCCTGTTCCTGATTTGTTGTGAAACAGGCATCTTGCCTGTTCCTGATTTGTTGTGAAACAGGCATCTTGCCTGTTCCTCAAAGATGTGCAAAATACCAATTTTAACCCAAAGTATACATCCAGCCATCCCTCGCGCAAATCCTCACAATTCCGTCCCAAACTACAGGCGTCGCCTCAAATGACAAACCTGGTTTAAATCTCCCAGATTCTTTTACTTTCAAACGGTAAAACTCGCCTTTAGCATTTCTCAAAGCTTTCTCATCCCCTGACTTTGCTCGTTCCCAATTCAAATTGAACAAATAAACACCGTTGTATCCCGCACTGATAAGTTTATTTCCATCGGTAAAAATCGGAGTCGAGATTGAAGAACCAATCGCTTTTTTAAATACTATTACCGGAGTATCGTAAGACTGGTTACGCCAAGGTACAGCAATTTTTTTACCTGTAATCATATCTTGGGAACCGATGTACAAATTGCCGTCGATCGCATTTGTGGCAAACAGCGCCGGAAACTCCCCTGGATTGTACTCATCATTCAACGCCACCGAGCCGATTATCCCGCCTTCCCAGCCAGAAACTCGGCGGTTTCCGGTAGGCAAAAACCATTCGACGCTGGCATTCGGTTCCTTGTTTGGATTCAGCTTCAGCACGCCGCCGTTGCCCTGTATGTACTGTTTTTCAATAGCACAAAACAGTTTTCCCGATTTAGAAATTACAGCAGTTCCGTCCAAATCTGAACCCGTATAAAAATCCCACACTATCTTTTTACTTTCAATACTAATACCGTAAATATGACCGGAACCAGCAGCTATAAATATTCTATCTTTGAGCCTCGATGGCGATGATTCCGCTACCAAGTTTCCGCCGTGCTTGCCGATATCTCCTGCTGCATAAAGCTGTACTTCCGACAATATTTGCGGTTGCTTGATTCCTTGTTTAACTTTGGCTTTGCTGGCAGAACTATTGAGAAAATAACCGATCGCATTTTCCCCCGCATTGAACAACACGCCACCGCCGAGGTCCAAAGCGCTGCTATCGTTATCCCGGCTGTAGCTGGGCGTTCTCCTGATGTCCAATTTCCAAAGTTCCTTGCCAGTTCTAAAAGATATTGCCCTAAAACTCGGCACAACATTTTTGCCACCACCGCCGCTGCGGCTGCCTTGCAAAATAACAATTCTGTTTTCGGCGCTGGCTTTTTCATCGATATAGATTGTTGATGAGCCTTTAATTATATCATCAAATTTATAGCGCCAAACTTCTTTATTCGTAGCAATATCTATTTTTCGCAAATTGTGGTCGAAAGAACCTATAATTAAATAAGTTTCCCCCCGGTCTCTGGTAATTGTTGGCTGTCCAGTCCAACCCGCGCCGCTCCAAACTACAGACCTCCTTCCCAGAAAAGTCCGTCCGCTTCCTAGCTCAAATTTGTTGATTAATTTCAAGCTTTTCGGAACACCTCTGCCGTAGAAACGGCGCTTGTCGTTACCTAAAAATGTCGGGACTAATAATTCTATTTCTGGCTCTGCTTTTGCTAAAACTTGGTTAATATTAGTTTGGGTAAAAGGTCGATCGGACGATTCAGCTTGGCACTGTTTGAGAACAGTAGGAGGAACCGCCGCACTCAGCAAAAATTGTCCGAGCCGTTGATTGAAGGTTCTCCGAGATGATAAACTCATGTTAGATAGAGATAATCAGCCCTTATATTAAAACATAATTATCAGCAACAACTCAATTAAAACATCTCGCGCTAAACTGCTAGAGAAGTGACAAGCTTACTCTGTACGAGTTAAAGTAGATTTGATTATGGTCAACCGTCTTGCTCAATCTCAAAGTCTTTACCTCCAGAAACACGCCGAAAATCCGATCGACTGGTGGCCCTGGTGCGACGAAGCCTTAGAAACGGCCCGGAGCGAAAATAAACCGATTTTCCTGTCAATTGGCTACTCTAGCTGCCACTGGTGTACGGTGATGGAAGGAGAAGCATTTTCCGATCGCGCGATCGCCCAATACATGAATTCGCACTTTATACCGATAAAAGTCGATCGCGAAGAACGCCCGGATATCGACAGCATTTATATGCAAACCTTGCAAATGATGACCGGTCAAGGCGGTTGGCCGCTCAACGTTTTTTTGACTCCCGACGAGCGAGTTCCGTTCTACGGAGGCACTTATTTCCCTGTAGAACCGCGCTACGGAAGACCCGGATTTCTAGAAGTTTTGCACGCAATTCGCCGCTTTTACGACACAGAAAAAGGCAAAGTAGAAGCATTCAAAGCAGAGATATTAGGCAACCTCCAACAGTCGGCAGCGCTGTCAGGATCAACCGCCGAATTAAATCGCGAAATCTTCCAAAAAGGCTTAGAACTCAACACCGGAATTATTGCCGGCAGCAACCCCGGGCCCAGTTTTCCGATGATGCCTTATGCTGAGCTAGCACTGCGGGGAACCCGATTCAATTTTGAATCAAAATACGACAGCAAACAAGTCTGCACTCAGCGCGGATTAGACTTAGCATTGGGCGGCATTTACGACCACGTAGCAGGCGGATTTCACCGCTACACTGTTGATGCGACTTGGACTGTGCCGCACTTTGAAAAAATGCTCTACGACAACGGTCAAATTGTTGAATATTTGGCTAATTTGTGGAGCGCGGGAATACAAGAACCTGCTTTTGAAAGTGCGATCGCGCGGACAGTAGAATGGTTGAAACGAGAAATGATTGCACCGACCGGCTATTTCTACGCTGCACAAGATGCTGACAGCTTTAACACTTCAGAGGAACTTGAGCCGGAAGAAGGAGCGTTTTATGTTTGGACTTACGCCGAACTGGAACAAGTGTTAACTGCTGAGGAATTGGCGGAAATTCAAGCACAGTTTACTGTTAGTCGCGCAGGCAATTTTGAAGGCAAAAATGTATTGCAGCGCCGCCATCCGGGAAAACTGAGCGAGACGGTAGAAAAGGCTTTGGCTAAACTCTTTCAAGTTCGCTACGGTGGCAATCCCGATACTGTAAAAACCTTTCCCCCAGCCCGCAACAATCAAGAAGCTAAAAATGACTGTTGGCCGGGTAGAATTCCCGCAGTTACTGACACGAAAATGATTGCTGCTTGGAATAGCTTAATGATTTCTGGTTTAGCCCGCGCTGCGGCTGTTTTTGGAAAATTGGAATATCTGGAATTAGCTGTGAAAGCAGCTAATTTTATTTTAGATAATCAGTGGACGGATGGGCGGTTTCAGCGGTTGAATTATGACGGACAATCTGCTGTAACCGCGCAGTCGGAAGATTATGCTTTGTTTGTGAAAGCATTGTTGGATTTGCATCAAGCGAGTTTGACTTTAGAAAACGGGGAAGAGGCCAAACAGTTGCCGAATTCTCAGTTTTGGTTCGAGAAAGCTGTGCAGGTGCAAGAAGAGTTTGATGAGTTTTTGTGGAGCGTCGAATTGGGAGGATATTACAATACTGCTAAGGATGCTAGCGGAGATTTGTTGGTGCGGGAACGCAGCTATATAGACAATGCAACTCCGGCGGCGAATGGAATTGCGATCGCCTCTTTGGTTCGCCTCGCGCTGTTGGGCCCGAATTTGGAATATCTCGATCGCGCGGAGCAAGGTTTGCAAGCTTTCAGCAGTATTGTACAAGATTCTCCGCAAGCTTGTCCGAGTTTGCTTTCTGCTCTGGATTGGTATCAGCATTCTACCCTAATTCGCACGACTCCCGACCAGATTTCCGGGTTGATTTCCCAGTATTATCCGACTGCTGTCTGTCAGATTGAGGCTGATTTACCTGAAGGTGTTATCGGGTTAGTTTGCGAGTGTTTGACTTGCAAAGAACCTGCGAAAAGTCAAGAGCGGCTGTTGGAGGAAATTTTGCAAAGTCAAACGCGAGGATAAAGACCGGGCGGTTGAAACCGCGTCTATACAAACAAAACCCGCCTCCGCGGGTTGAAGAACGGGCCCTTAAAATTACGTTATCTTCTTCAGTCCGCGGAGGCGGACATCGTTTGTGTAGACGCGGTTTCAACCGCCGTCCGATCTCAATCTTCCAAAATCTCGACCAAATCTTCCATACTCACATCGAAGGCGCGGGCTATTTTGCAGACAGCAGAAATATCGGCCGTGTTCAAAGCATCGCGTCTCCCGTAGCTTTTTACCGTGTTGTAATTGACTCCCGATCGATCGGCAACTTGCTTTAGAGTCCAACCCTTTTGCTCAGCTAGTTCTCGAATCCGCAGTCTAACGTAGCCCATTAGCGCGATCGCCCCTACTATTCCAAAAACTCGACCAAATCTTCAATCATTACATCAAAAGCAAGAGCGATTTTCTGAACGGCGCTAAGGTCAACCGTACTCATGCCGTCATCCCGTCTAGCATAGCCCTTAACCGTGTTGTAATTAACCCCTGACCGATCTGCCACATCTTGCAGCGTCCAGCCCTTTTCTTCTGCCAACTCTCGAATCTTTAGTCTAACTCGCCCCATTTTGCCCTTGACAACAGGTTAGTATCAACCTTAAATATAAGAATAACTGAAAACGATCGCCCACCTAGCCTCGAAAACTTAAGGGCGACCGCTTTCCTACCACACCCCGCAAACGCGGGGAACGATTACCCTATGATACCAACATCAAAGCCCAAATTAAACACTCATCCCTGGTGCATCGTGCGCCAACTGCCAAATATGCAGCGATTGGTAGTTGCTCGGTTCCACCGCCGGGGCGATGCTGAGGGATATATTCAGATTTTACGGCGGTTGTTACCTGCGACTAAACACGCGATCGTATTTGATACGACTGGGGCCGAGAAATTGCCAGAAGTTCGATCGGCCCAATTAGAGCGAATGCTGTAATTGATGAGAGCGAGCTCCTTTTTTGTTTTAACTGGAAAACCGATAAATAGAAAAGGGATCTCGTCCCTTCCTGACAAAAAGGAAGTAAGTCGCTCTAATTAAACGTCAAACGTTCTTCTCTTAGATACCCGACTTCTTTAAGAAGTCGGGTATCTGAGTATTCTATTTTTTTAGGTAGGCTTATTTAGCTTTAAATGCTTAAGAATCTCCATGCAGCTAACAATTAGCGATTAGCAACTAAGAACATAAGCTTTTTTTATATTGACTTTGTAATATTTGTTTACTATAATTACCAGGGCAAAAATAACAAAAATCTTACGGCTAACAGTTTTTCTCAAATAACCGTTAAACTATTCTAACGTTTGCGCGTACCCAACGTTGCAGGCACAACCTATATCTGTTAAGGATTCGTCCTAATTCACAGGAGCAAGATTTTAAAATATGCATCTGAGCGAACTGACTCATCCAAACCAATTACACGGCCTTTCGATTCATCAACTCGAACAAATTGCCCGACAAATTCGAGAAAAGCATTTAGAAACTGTAGCTGCTAGCGGCGGGCACCTCGGCCCCGGATTGGGTGTAGTCGAACTGACCTTAGCACTCTACCAGACACTCGACCTCGATCGCGACAAAGTTACCTGGGATGTCGGCCACCAAGCTTATCCTCACAAATTGATAACCGGCCGCTACAACCAATTCCACAGCCTGCGCCAAAAAGACGGCGTTGCAGGCTATCTCAAGCGCTGCGAGAGCAAATTTGACCATTTCGGCGCCGGTCACGCTTCTACGAGCATCTCAGCAGCATTAGGAATGGCAATGGCGCGGGATCTCAAAGGCGAAAACTTTAAAACTGTAGCAGTCATTGGCGACGGCGCATTGACTGGCGGCATGGCATTGGAAGCGATCAACCACGCAGGCCATATGCCGAAAACCAATGTGATGGTCGTGCTCAACGACAACGAGATGTCAATCTCGCCCAATGTCGGCGCGATTACCCGCTATTTGAACAAAATGCGACTCTCGCAGCCGGTGCAATTTCTCAAAGATAACTTAGAGGAACAATTCAAACAAATTCCGTTTGTTGGCGAAACATTTACGCCCGAAATGGAACGCCTCAAGGAAGGGATGAAACGGTTAGCTGTGTCGAAAGTTGGAGCCGTAATTGAAGAATTAGGCTTTACCTACATGGGGCCGGTAGACGGACATAATTTGGAAGAGTTAATTGCTACTTTCAAACAAGGTCATACCATCCAAGGGCCGGTGTTAGTTCACGTTGTGACGGTGAAGGGCAAAGGATATGCGATCGCCGAAAAAGACCAAGTAGGATATCACGCCCAAAACCCGTTTAATTTAGCCACCGGCAAAGGCATTCCTTCCACCAAACCCAAGCCTCCCGCTTACTCGAAAGTTTTTGCCCACTGTCTGGTGAAGCTAGCAGAAAATAATCCGAAAGTTGTCGGCATTACCGCCGCAATGGCAACCGGAACAGGCTTAGATAAACTTCAGGAAAAACTGCCGAAACAGTACATCGACGTGGGTATTGCCGAACAGCACGCCGTTACATTATCCGCTGGTTTAGCCTGTGAAGGAATGCGCCCGGTAGTGGCAATTTACTCGACATTTGTGCAGCGGGGATACGACCAAATAGTTCACGATGTCTGCATCCAAAACTTGCCTGTTTTCTTCTGTCTCGATCGAGCCGGAATCGTCGGCGCAGACGGCCCAACTCACCAAGGAATGTACGATATTTCCTTCTTGCGCTGTTTGCCAAACATGACAATCATGGCGCCAAAAGACGAGGCAGAATTGCAGCGGATGGTAGTCACGGGAATCAACCACACCAGCGGCCCGATCGCCATGCGTTACCCGCGCGGCAACGGTTACGGCGTGCCTTTGATGGAAGAAGGTTGGGAAGAATTGCCGATCGGCAAAGCCGAAATCCTCCGCAACGGCGACGACTTGCTAATCTTAGGTTACGGTTCAATGGTTTATCCGGCGATGCAAACCGCCGAGATTTTGAGCGAACACGGCATAGAAGCAACCGTCATCAACGCGCGTTTTGTCAAGCCTTTAGATACCGAATTAATCTTGCCTTTGGCACAGCGAATCGGCAAAGTTATCACAATGGAAGAAGGCTGTTTGATGGGCGGCTTTGGTTCAGCAGTAGCCGAAGCTTTGCTAGACAATAATGTTGTAGTCCCCGTGATGCGACTTGGCGTACCTGATACATTGGTAGATCATGCCACACCGGAACAATCCTTTGCCAGCTTGGGATTAAATCCGTCGCAAATGGCCGATCGCATCTTAGCGACATACAGCCGCCAACAGTCACCTGTTAGCGTCTAATTAGCTAGAATTGTAGGGTGGGTACTGCCCACCTTACTTAACTTTCACGGCACAAAAGGAGAATCAACAATGACTTATCTCAACCCAACTCGCACAGTACCCCGGAAAAGATTGCACCCAAAACGCACACTGTCTCCAGAAGAAATCACTCAATGGTACGCTGAAAGAGCTGCATTTCGCCAGCGGTGTCAACCTATATTCGATCGATTAAAACCAGAATTGATTAAAACCCACTACAACTGGTATATGGCAGTTGAACCAGACAGCGGAGAATATTTTATCGAAAAAGATTCGTTAGCTGCTGGAAAAATGTGTCGCCAAAAACATCCCAATGCGATCCCGCACGTCTTTAGGATCAATGAAACAGGAGTTTGTGGCACGATATGATGGAAGGAATATTTGGTGATGAGGACGAGCTAATATAGTACCATCTGACACAAAGGAGAATCAACAATGACTTATCTCAACCCAACTCGCACAGTACCCCGGAAAAGATTGCACCCAAAACGCACACGTTCTTCAGAAGAAATAGCCCAATGGTATGCTGAAAGAGAAGCATTTTATCAACGCTGCAAACCTATTTTCGATCGTCTCAAACCAGAATTGATTAAAACCCACTACAACTGGTACATGGCAGTTGAACCCGACAGCGGAGAACATTTTATCGACAAGGATGATATGCTAGTTGCAAACATAGCCCATGAGAAATACCCAAAAGCTAAATTGCACGTCTTTCGCATCAATGAAACCGGAGTTTGTGGCACGATATGATTCAAGGAACATTTGGTGATGAGGATGAGCTATTTTTTGAAGTTGAATTAATTGCTGATAACGGCTTAGAATTACCTGTTGATGCTCTGCTAGATACAGGTTTTTCTGGCTGGTTAGCTATGAACGATCAAGATTTAGACGGACTTGATTGGACATATGTCAAACAAGAAAAAATGCGAACAGCTAAGGGAGAATTTAATTTCGATCTTTATGTCGGAAAAGTGCGTATTGATGACCAAGAGTTTGATATTCCAGTTCATGTAGGTGCAGGAGTACCGGAAATTTTAATCGGCCGCCAGTGGCTGAAAACTCGGCGCTTAGTAGTGGATATGGCTGCGGGTGTTTTGACATTGGAAGCGAGTTAAAAGCAATAGGAATCAGTTATAATATAAAGTCCTGCTACAAACCTAATTGCCAGAAATTTTCTGCGGTGACTTGAATGCGGGGCAGCGACAATAAAGAATCATCAAAACTGCTAAATTCTGACCCGTAAGATACACCAAAAGTATACCCACTCGCTCCAATTAAATGCGCTACAATTGGATCGACATCCCCGTAGGGATAGGCAAAACATCTAACAGATTTCCCCAATCCCCGTTCCAAAATCTCGCGGGATTTCGCCCCCTCCCGCACAATTTCTGTCGGCGACAATGCAGTCAGAGGTTGATGAGTCGCAGACATAGAACCGAATTCAATCCCTGCATCCCGCAGTTGCCGAATTTCCTGCCATCCCATTAACTGCACTTCTTCAAATTCGGCTTTTTCCCAACTATTTGTCTTTCCTATTGACTCCGCTACTAGAAAAACAGTTGCTGTAAAATCAAAGCGTTTTAGCAGAGGCCAAACATATTGGAAAAAGTCGAGATAGCCGCCGTCAAAAGTCATCAATACAGCCTTACCGGGTAAAGGAGTTCGATCTCGTTTCGCACTTCGCCAATCTTCCCAACTTGCACTGTAATAACCATGCTGTTTGAGATATTGTAAGTGCTGTTCAAAAACCTGCGGAGTAATTGCCTCTAAACCGTCAGGAGAAATGCGGCGGTAGGCGAGAATCGGCAGCTTTTCTGTAACGCTATGATTGTCCAAAACTTGAGGTTTCACCGAGTGAGAAACTTCTCTATACGGCGCTTTTCGCCAAATGATTTCCGGTGCGTAAAATACTTGCTTTGGCAACTCGTTTTCTCGGGGAATTTGCATTGTCGGTTCCCCCGCGATTGCCGCCGCTGACGCGATTTCCCGCAGCGCCGCCGCCGGGAGTGCGGCCCGGCGGCTGGCACTCGTCCCGATCGCACCTTCGCGCCTGCCAAATATCACCGCATCTTGCGGGTAAATGCCCCCAGCACTCTCTGCATTCAACCCGTCGGGCAGATTCGACCTTTGTTGAGCCGCAGAGGCTAGGCGCGATCGCAGCGACATCTCGCCGTTGAGCGGTTTTCCCAGCAAAGCTTCTCGCACGGTGGCGACGCACAACTCAAAACCGCTATTTCGAGTAATTGTCGATCGCAATTTTTGAGCTGAAACAAAACTATCTTCAACCGAAACAGTTACAATCCCAACAGCAACGCCGCCTACTTTCACCAGCACGTCAATTTCTGAAAGCTCAACTTTTATATTAGATAATTCGTCGCTAACTTCCACAGCAATAAAGTCTCGATAGAGGCTAATTGTCGGTGCTTCATCGGCTGTTTCTGAATTGTAAAAATAAGCCTCAAGCCAATTCGGACGGTTCCAAATGTCCTGTAAAAATAGAGTCCAATCAAATTGCGGAGTTTCTGGATTATGTTGAAAGAAGCGATCGAGAATTGGCCAAGCAAACTGGGCTGCAACCGCATCAGCCAACACCGAAGCCGCAACCATGCCATCGCAGACTGGCAATTCAATAATACCGAGTTGAATTTCTTCTAATTGGATGGTACAGCAGAGGCGATCGCATATTTGCACAACGTAAATATCCGAAATTGGTTCGCTAACTTCCACCGCAACTTTCCAGGCAATTTCACCCTTGACTCGCTTAATGTCATCTAAAATATATCTGATTTCATTTCTGTTGAAAAATATATGATATTTGTGAACCTTATTACTTTTGATATCTCTCTCAATTCCTTTGTGCCAAGGGAGATTCAAACTTAGATTCGCGGCTTTTTCTTTGTAATGAAGGAGCATTTCGCCGTCATACTCAATGCCCATAAAATGACAAATTTCTCCTAAAATTTTTGTTTTGTTATCTAAAAGCTCCTCATATTTAATTAATATATGATTTGATTTATTAACATATTTGTGGCTAGTTAACATCGCGTGTTCCCAGCGATAGATACAGTGGTTTAAATCCCAACCAGCGCCCCACAAATTGTTAAAACTCTTAGTAGCCTCATACATAGAAGCTATTGTATCCATACCGTTTCGCAAAAGATGTATGAATTTAACATCCGGCAACAAACGCTCTATATCATCAATAAAATATATGTGTTCCGGCGTTTTTTCCAACCAAATGCTTTTGTTTTGTTCCGCAGCCAAACCATCCAAAACTCCGACAAACCAACTAGCTTTAGTTTCGACAGTTTGACTGTCATCAAAATCTTTCAAAAGTTCAGGACGCTTAATCTCATCCTTAAAAAAAGCTTCCATCCTACTTGGCAATTTTCCCGCAAACTGATCGTACAGCAAATAGTGAAAAAACTTAGATTCTGGAAAAGAAATAACTTCGGGATGAGCGGCTAATAAACTTTGAAGAATTGTTGTGCCGCTGCGAGGGGCTCCCACTAAAAATATCCGTTTCATTGTTAGATTTTATATTGATAAACGGGCGATCTAATTTATTTCGTTGGGTGGGGGCGGGTTTATCTAGATTGTTGATAAAAATTAAATATGGTGGGCGAACCCGCCCCTACAGAAATTATGTTTTACCGTATTTATCCGCGTTAATCCGCGTTCATCTGCGGTTTCAAAAACATCCTAACTCCAACTAAAATCCTCCTTCAACAACTCAGAAAGTTCCCGATTATAAGGTTCAAAATACCTGCTCAACTCTTGTTCGATCGCCTCCGGCATTTTACTATAATCCTCAACACTATTAACCTCGTATTCTTTAACTGCGCTAGCACTAATATCCAAGAAATCCAACACCTCAGAAAATACTTTCCCCGGATTTGCCTGAAAATCTTCACTCTTCAAAATTAGCAACTGTTCCCTTGGGAAATAATCCAGCCAATTCTTGATTTGTTCTACATAAATTCCCCGCGACAAATAGGAATAATGCTGGTGATTGAAACTGTAATAACCGTCATCAGATCGAATTTTCTCTATTTCACCTTTTAGCCGATCGGGTTCTGAAGCGATCGCTTTTTCAAAATCCAGCTTTTCGCAACCGATCGCCACTTCTAAATTATAGTGCAACCAAGCTCGTTTCACCGGATTTCGCAGCATTACAATCAGCTTAACATCCGGGAAACACTTGTAAACTCGCTCCGCCACCAAAGGATGATAAATATAGTAAGCAGTCATCTCCCCCAGCAAAACCTTGTCACCCGCTACACTCCGCGTTAACTGCTTGCTGTACCACTCAATTCCCCGGTCAAAATTCAGTTCAAAAAAGTGGATATCTCTCAGTCCTTCTTTAATAATTTGTAGGTGATTTTCCAGATAACCATACAAAGCTTCCGCGCTGCACTTTTGAGCGCCAATAATTAAAAAATCTGGGTTTTGTTTGTTTTTTAACTGAGTTGAAATTTTCGCATAGCTGGGATTGTTTTTATTCAAAGCGTGAGTGATTTTAGGTTTTTCTGGTAAATCTAGTACCTCCATTTGGCCCTGAAATTCCCAGCGGTAGGGCGGACAAAGAATCGTTTTTTGGTGTACAGTCGATCGCACGTACAGCGGATAAACGTGCCAGTGATAGTCGTAAGCATAGGCCCAACTCTTTTCGTAAACCCCAGCATTCACGTAATACTGACCGTTACCCAAATCTAACCTATCCAAATGCAGCCTAATCTTGCCTTCACCTTTAGCTAGGGGAACCAATCGACCCATTTGATTCGTATTGGTATCGAAACAATTTTGCCCATCTTCCCGGCTAATTGTCACCCCAAAAATAGCAGCAGGAATAGACTTTGGTACAGAATAATGAATCTCAATAGTAACAGAATCACCGCTGTCTATTTCCTCATCCGGCAACACTTTAACATCCGTAATTTCTACTTCCAAAGAACCGAATCTATTTTCATTGACTCGCAGTTGCGAACCCGTACTTGTAACTTCAGGAGGACGCATGGGAGTGCGTTTTTCGGTTTCCGATCGCATTTCCGACAAATACTGACCTGCCACCACTTCCGGCTCCCCGTAAGCCACGATTTCACCGGATTTTAGCCACAAAGCCCGATCGCACATTTTCTGAATTTGGGCCGCACTGTGAGAAATTAAAACAATCGCACAACCTTGAGTCTTAAATTCAGTTATCTTATTCAAACATTTAGCTTGAAAAGCCACATCACCAACCGACAAATGTTCATCAACTAAAAGCACTTCGGGATCGGTATGAATCGCCACCGAAAAACCCAGCCGCATTTGCATCCCCGTACTGTAAGTCCGCATCGGGCTGTCAATAAACTGTTGCAATTCTGCAAATTCAACAATATCATCAAACCTGCGGGCCGCTTCCCGGCGAGTCAAACCGGCCACCACCGCCCCCACAAACACATTTTCTCGCCCTGTTAAATCTGAGTGAAAACCCGCACCCAAATCCAACAAACCGCCAATTTTTCCGTTAACTTTAACAGTTCCTTCCTCAGCGCGACCGATACCGCCAATAAGTTGCAGTAGCGTCGATTTCCCTGCCCCGTTCTTGCCGAGAATTCCCAGCATTTCCCCTGGGGAAACACTAAAACTCACGTCTCGCAGCGCCCAAAAATAAGCTTGCGGTTTCATCCGCCGCCACCCCCACAAAGCCGCCTCCATAATCGTAAAAGGTCGATCGGCACTGTAGCGGTTGAAACGTTTCCCCAAACCCTTAACAACAATAGCTTGACGCATTTACAATTCCTCCACGAAACGATCGCTTTGCCGTGTAAAAATCCCCAATCCGAGCGGCAACAAAACTGCTACAATCAAGCTCACAACTAAAAGTGCTTGCCAGTCCGGCTGCGTACCTTTCAAAATTATGGCGCGGTAAGCTTCAATCAGCGGTACCATCGGATTCAAATGATATAAAGGCTGAAATTGTTTCGGGACGCTGTTGAGGTCGTAGAAAATCGGAGTCAGATAAAAAAGCATCTGCAAAACTACGCCCAAAGTGTGCTGAGTGTCGCGAAAAGTAACGTTAATGGCAGCGAGGGGATAAGCTAAACTCACCGTCAAAAAGAATTGAATCACCATCAAAACTGGCAGATATAACAGCACCGAATTCGGCTGAATGCCGTCAATTGCCAGAAAGATAATTAGCACCGGCAGCGCTAGCAAAAAGTGAATTAACCCAGTAGTGGTTGTCACGACAGGTAAAATCGCCGTCGGAAAGTTTGGCTGCCGAATTAAAGCCCGGTTGCTAGTAATTAGTCCCGTCGCTTGAAATAGCGCCGTTTGAGTCCAAGTCCAAATTAACAAACCGCTAAAAGCAAAGGAAGAAAACTGCGGAATATTAACCGGAATTACCGATCGAAATACAAAAGAAAATACCGCCAACTGCAACAGCGGATTGATCAAAGTCCAAGCAATCCCCAGGGCCGATCGCTTGTAAAGTAATTTCATATCGCGATCGACCAACTCCCGCAGCAAATCGAACAAATGAGCCATTCTGCGCCGTCGATAAACCAGCGTTTCCGTATTTCTCACCGCACACCCCCGGCTGCTACCTGCGGTTCAACCTGCTGCGGTTCAACATCAGGAATCAGCGCCAACCGCTGAGCCTGCAACTGCGCTTCCCTGTAAGCAAAAGGACTCTGTAAAGCCCCCAGCAGCTCGCTGACGACCAACTTGCGGGGAAACCACCCCGGACGAATCAAGCGGCGCAGCAGCCACCAGTTCAGCCAGTGAAACACCGCAAACTGCAAAAGCGCGCCGCGGCCCACAGTACGGTTGCGATCGCACGTCAGCAAATAAGCCCCAAAACCGCGCCCGTTATCCCTCAACTGCTTGCTCAAAGCCTCGCCGCTGCGTCGGTGTACGTGCCAAACAAAAGCTCTCGGCTCATAAAAAGTCGAGTATCCCTTCGCCAAAATCCGGTGAAACATCTCAATATCCCCAGCCCCCCGAGTCGGAGTCCCCACATCCAAAGCCGGGTCAAAAGTCCCAACTTCCGCGAACACTTGCCGCCGGAAAGCCATATTCGCCCCGACACCGTAAGCGCTCGACCACAACAACTCCCGCGCCGAGAGCTTGCTACCATCAACTTTAAAACTGTGGAGATATTGCAGCATTCCCCCGTAGCCGAATTCAAATTGAATTTGAGCCTCTGTTTCCAGTTCCGCCGGCGCAACCAAACCGCTAACGGCCATAATTTCCGGGTCAGCAAAGCCCGCAGCGATACCGCGCAGCCAACCTCGATCGGGCCGCACGTCATCGTCAGTAAAAGCAATAATCTCGTGGCGGGCTTCAGCGATGCCGCGATTGCGCGCCCAGTCCAATCCTGGCCGTTCTTCCTTCACGTAGCGTACCGGTAATCGCGCGACCAATTCAGCGGTGCTGCTGTTTGAAGGAGCGTTGTCTATAACGATAATTTCGCGATGGGGATAGTCTATGGCGAGAATTGCTTCCAGAGCGCCTTTGAGCAAGTCCGTGCGATCGCGCGTGCAGATGACCACGCTAATCGGCGGTAGCGGATAATTTGGCTCTGTTTGCAGGCCCAACTTTTCTGCCAGAATTGCTTTAGTCAATTCCTTGTCTATTCGATCGAAAATTGTCGATCGCACGCGATCGGCCGGAATAATTGCCAACCAAGGATTGTTGGATATTTCCACCCATTTGAGAGGAACTCCCCGGTAGCGCACCAAGATGCGAATTTTTTCGTATTTCTCAAGTCCACGAATCGGATTTATCGGTTCGGAAAACTCGATTTCAAGCAGTTTTATTGCCATAGATTGCTCCTAAAAATAGTGAGGAGAGGGGATAGAGGAAAAAATTTGACAGAAAGAATTGGGTCAGCAATTACCAATTCCCGATTACCAATTACCCGTTAAGCTGTTCGACATTTAAACCGCTAACGAGGCCTGTAGGGTGCGTCAGCTAGAACACTTACTAAGCAAGGGAAACAAGATAGGGCTGACGCACCCTACAATACTATTTTAAATGCGTAACAGCTTAGCAATTATTTAACTGCCAACTCATAATTATTTTCTAAAGCAATGAAAGGCTTTTCGATCGCCGTGTTGAGATTTTTGGGCATACCGTTAACTGCGATCGCAGCTAGCAATTTATCCGACACAGAACTGGCCAGAATCGGACGCAAGTGAACGCCCCGCAGCGGCTCGATACCGACTTTGGGAGTAACGTGACCGACCGTTAAAGAGCCGTAGCGCAGGTAAATTCCGTCGGGCCGGGCTGCGTCGATCGACATTTCTGCCGCTTCCCAACCTTCCATCAAATCTATTTCAATTTCGCGATCGCTCAAATCCTCTCGCGCCGCTCCTCCTTGCATAAAACTAGCAATTGCCGATCGAGTTTTCAACTCATCCATCACCCCCCGGAAATACCAGTAACCGCGCAATTTTGTCCGCAGCCACCGCCAAGTTGTCCGCATCCCCACACTTTCTAGAAAATCCAGAGATTTTCTCAGCCCAGCAGCCAGCAAATCCACCGCCGCAGGCCAAAAAAACGCGATCGCCGTCAAAATTTTATCTGCCAGCGAGTAAGGAGTTTCGTAGTCCTTTACGTGCAGGATCGGTCGCAGTTCCGGGTGTCGCTGACCGATTAAAACATCCGATCGCCCTTCTTGGCGAGCTCTGCGAAAAGAGCGGTCGAAATTGTTAGTTTCGTGTTCGTAATGATACCCAACTGCATCCGGTGCGACAACAAAAGATACCCCAGCTTTCAGCAAACGCACCCCCAATTCGTAATCTTCCCCGCCGCAGTTCCCAAAAGCCGAATCAAAGCCACCGAGACTAGCAAACAAATCTGCATCCAGAGAAAGATTGCCGCTGAGCAAATCTGTATAGCTAAATCTGTGAGTTTGCTGACTTATCTGGTAAAATTTTTCTTCCCACCAAGACCGCACTTCTACATCAAAAAATCTAGTTCCTCCTTGCAGCTTTGGCGGGTAAGAACCCATGACAGCGCAGCCGGAACGCTCTCGGTGAGCGCGCGCGTGGCTTTCCACCAGCAGCGGCATTGCTTCAATGTCATCGTCTAAAAATAACAGCAATTCTCCCGTAGCAGCCGCTGCTCCAGTGTTGCGGGCGATCGCCGCACTGCGACAAGTTACCTCAATAACGTGCAGTTTAAACGGAGCTTTGTAATCTTGTAACATTGCCAAAGTATCATCAATGCAGTTATCTGCGACTACCGTAACTTCCATGAGTTCGATCGGGTAAGTCTGCGATTGCAAAGCATCAAGAGCTCGCCGCAGCGAATAACTTCGGTTGTGACTGGGAATAATGACGCTGACAGTTGGATTTTCTTTGTTCATATTCGTAAAAAACAACTAATGACCGATCGCAAATAACCAACCAATGACCAATGACCAATGACTAATGACTAATGACTAATGACCAATGACTAATGACTAATCACTTCTTCCTTAACTTCTTCTAACCGCTTCCGAGACGTAAAATAAGCCATCGGCCCGCTGATGCAGCCCCGCAACCCAGCCAACAGCAAATCACTAGGGATAGAATCCGGTTGCTTTCGCAAAGAAGCAACCAACTCCGGCAATTGTTTGTGCCGCAGCCATCCCCAAGCTAACAGAGGCACGCTGAATTCTCTGTTGACCACAAATAGCCGCGTCCAGAAAGCATAGACTCCGATGCCGTAGCCTTGGAGCGTTTTTTGCAATTCTTCCCAAGTGCGGCGGTGGCGGTGCCAGCTCAAAGCCCTCGGATCGTAGACAATGCGGTAGCCCGATCGCAAAATGCGGGCAAACAGTTCGCAGTCTTCCCCGCCGACAGTCGGCGTTCCCGCCCCCAAAGCTTCGTCAAAAGAGCCGATAAAGTCGATCGAACTTTTACGCAAAGCCATACTCGCCGAAACTCCCACAGGAGCCACAATCAGCGGGTTCCACTGCGCCCCGTCGAAGACAACTCGCCCAAATCCCCGCCCGTGGGGGCTGTAGCGCTCAAACCATTCTTGGGCTTCGGTTTCGAGTTCGAGCGGCATCACTAGCCCGGTGACGCACATAACTCGCGGATCGCTGAAATTTTGCAAGAGCGATCGCAGCCAGTTCGGATCGGGGGCCGCATCGTCATCTGTAAACGCTACGAATTCGTGTTTAGCTTCCCGTAAAGCTCGGTTGCGGGCGGCGCTCGAACCCGGTACATTTTCGCGCACGTAGCGGACTTTTGGGTAATTTTTGATTAGTTCCTCGGTAGCGTCCGTGGCGGGACAATTGTCAATTACTAAGTATTCCTGACCGTCGTCGGGCAGCCGCATAAACGCTTCTAAACAGCGCTGTAAATCCTCCGGGCGATCGCGCGTGCAAACCGCTACTGTGGCGATCGGCACTGCCTGCACGGGCCCGCGTTCGTCCCATGCTAGGGCATCGTAGAGCCAGTTTTTCCAAAGGTTCTCGCCCGTAGCGTTCATCAGTGCGGACCGCAGTTCGTTGCCGCCAATGCGACCTCCGACTACGGTCAAAGTCGCTTGACCGATCGGCTTTCCGTGCAGTCTAATTAAAATCAAGGCTTTGCTGTAACGCTCCTCAACCGTAATTTCTGGCGGGAGTTTGGAGATTTCCAGGTCGAGAATAGCTGTTGCCATGAGTTATGCCATCTTAGATTTTAGATTTTAGATTTTAGGTTGCCAAAAACTCATAGATTCTCAGTATTTTACCGGATGTATTTTAGCCGCAATTATTTTATGGGATAGCAACTTATCAATGCCATACTTGCCGATCGCCGAGCGCGAATCAAACATAAAGCCTCATTTTTGTTATTGCTGTTATTTATTTTTACTTTCGATTACCCGCTGATGTCAAGTTTTTTTTCACAGAATTTTTACCGCCGCCAACGCTCGCCCGGATCGGCTTGTGTCAATTGCAGGTATTATTGGCGGCTGGCCCGCCACCAAGTCTCGCCATTCATGCCAAATCTAAAAACCCGATTTTTTGATAAAACCGGGTTTTTGCGATCGTTTCAGCATTAATAGGACTCGCGGCCAATTAGTTTCATATATTTCCCGAAACTCTTCCTTCATCTCCTACTTAATTCTCCAGCATTCTGATTTTTCAAGGTCGCTGCCAACCTTTGAATTTGCTCGGAATTAAGGTTGCTCCGATTACTCAACAATAAATATTTGCTGCCTCTATCTGTAATTCCTACTGCTCGACGCAAATTATTCAAGTTTTTTATTAACGGCTTTCATCACGTGGAAACAGTCAATAACAAGTTTCGCATTTGGGAATAGCGGTAATACGGCACTCTGTCTTCAAATAAGGTGACGCCCAATTGAGATGCAGATCCAAAAGCCATTTAAACTCTCTCCTAGACAGCCACAAGTTTTGCTTAAAAAATGTATCAAACTTTTACAAAAAAACTGCTCGAACTCATAAAGTCGCTATTTGCCCTGACAGCAGCAGTTAGCTAGCACGAGTCGGGTTCTCTCAGTTTTGATTGGACTGTACACCGCCCACAAAACCAGATAGATGAAGATTTGTAAAGTTTTGTCAACATCTTTGGGCTGCTGAATTAAAATCTTCTCATAAAAAAGACTAGCTTTTAGCGGGCGCAAATTGTGAAAAAAGGTGGAAAACTCAGAGTATAATATCGAGTTCGCTGCTCTTACAAGGTGCAATAAAATGTAACTTTTGAGGCAGAACCAGTAGCATTAACTTTGTCGAAGGCCGAATGCCCAAAAGCCTTTGATAAACCGGGTTTTTTTTACCGGGAGCGAGGGCGGCAACAAAGTTTTTTCGTCCATCTTTCCCCGGTTTCTGCGTCCGGGAGTGAACTCTATCGACTGAATGCAGTCGCGACCGATGTTTAAATCTGGCGATACTGCAAGTTTCGCGCAAAGCAGGGAGCTAACCGCAGTGATGGATCTCGATTGTTTACCTTACGGCGCAGGCCACGCACAGGAAGGGGTCTGTCTGCTAGTCCGAATGGGGCCGCACCGCATTTTACTCGACTGCGGTGTAGAGGATATCGCCCCCCTGTCAGCGACACTAAATCGATCGCTGCCAGCCGATTTCGTAGTGTGCAGCCACGCCCACTCCGACCACGCCAGAGGTTTGCTAGCACTCCATCAATCTTTCCCCCACTTGCCAATTTACGCCAGCGAAGTGACAGCGCGACTGCTACCGCTCAACTGGCCGTCTCTGGCTACTGAGCCGGAGTCCCGGTTCTGTCAGGCACTTCCCTGGCAGTCGCCGATCGAACTGCGCCGGGGACTGAGCGTGCAGTTGTTCCCGTCGGGCCATTTGCCCGGAGCGGCGACTGTGCTGCTGACTTATGCCGCCCCCCACCGCACCTACACCCTGGTTTACACCGGCGACTTTTTTCTGTCCAATTCTCGTTTGGTGGAAGGTTTGCCGCTGGGAGAACTCCGGGGTATGAAGCCGGACGTGTTAATTGTCGAAGGCAGTTACGGCACGGCGCGCCACCCTCACCGCCGACAACTGGAAAATCAGTTAGCCGATCGCATCCACCGCGCCATCGCCGACGGGTACTCGGTACTGCTGCCGGCGCCAGCCCTCGGTTTGGGTCAAGAACTGCTGATGCTACTCCGCAGCCACCACTACTTTACCGGCCGCGACTTGGATATTTGGGTGGACGGCACTGTCGCCGACGGGTGCGACGCCTATCTGGAACTGCTGCCCCAATTTCCCACCGCCGTCCAAAATTTTGCTCTGCACCAACCTTTGTTTTGGGACGAAAGGGTGAAACCCCGCGTCCGCCGGCTGTCTGCCGAACAGCGCCCCGGATTGGGCTCCACGCCGTGTATTGTGATTACTGACAAGTTTGCTGATTTGGGTTTGTACGTTGCCGATCGCACAATTCCTTGGATTTTGCTCGCACCTCAAAAACCCGGATATCCCGTCAGGGAATGGCTCGGCAACTGGTCCGAATCTGGAGTCAGAAGCGTTGAAACTTATCTGCTAGCCGAACACTGCGATGGCCCGGGGACTACGCAGCTTATCCACAATTTGCGTCCCCAGCACGTAATTTTGATCCACGGTTCCCCTGCATATTTGGCTGACTTGGCTAACTTGGACGAGCTGCGAAACCGCTACCAGTTGCACACTCCGGCAATCGGAACACTTGTCGAACTGCCGATCGGGGAAATGTTTTTGCAGCCCGCTATCGCGGAAACTAACTATGAAGGAGAACTCAGCGAATTGGGGACAGAGGTAGCAATTAGCTTGCCGAGTCCGATTACAGCCGATCCTCGGTGGGCCAATTTTGCCGATACCGGTTTGGTAGAAGCGCGCTGGCAAGGCGAAGAACTGGTACTGCGCGGCCTCTCCCAGCGGGAACTGCTTTTTCAAGGCGGTGCCGTTCAAGCCAACCTCGAATGCTGCGGCAATTGCCAGCACTACCGCGGCCAGCGCTGTTGGAACCAGTCCAGTGCTTTGTTTGGCTTTAAAGTTACCCCCGACGGTTTCTGTCCGGTGTTTGAAGCGATACCGGAGTCCGAACTTTTCCTAGATGGGGAAACAGACGGCGAATAAGCTGTCGGGCACCTCGAAACCAGCTAGCAGGCCTGTGATATCAAACCCGGTAGCATCGGAATTAATATTACCGAAATCAGGACACCGCGAGTGCCTGAGTCCCTACAATTAATCTGGGTAGTCCAAGGGCACGGCACCGTGTCCTCGGTATCATTCCGATGCAACCGGAAACGATAGGAAAACCACAGAACATTCCTGGACGCACCCAGACAAAAAACCCCGTTTAAGCAGGGGTAAGCTATCGCGCATTGAGTTTTTAAACTGCGAATTTTTAAACTACTGTGTACTTAAGCTTTTGTGGGGTGGGCAGGATAGCCCGCCATAAAGCTTAAATTTAAAGACAAAATAGCTTATTTGGCCACAAGCCAGAAGATTTTTGGCCTAAACCGGGTTTTTTGCGTAATTCCTCCAGAAAAAAGGGATAAAAGTCGTTTTCTTTTCTCTCAAGTTTTCCTTGTGCCTCAAGCGCGAGATCCAAACTATTCCAAATTCGAGTCCGGGTAGTGATTGCGAATTTGTTCGGCTTCGGGACAATCGTCAGAAACTAGGGGTTCGCAGTTAGTTCTGGACACCGAAGCCAACTTCTGGGACACAGCTCCAATACTTTCGAGACGCACCATTTCTTCCCAGGAGCTAATTTCATCTTCTTCGTCGGTTTCGTAGCGCAGCGTGACTAGATCCCCTTCAATATCTAGGATACGAGCGCGCTCTATCCAACGTTGCTGATCTCGAAGAAAAATAGAAACCTCACGACCATCACAACAGAGTTGATAGATTTTGCGCTGTAGCATTTGTCAGTTCTCCTGCGCAGTGTAACTTGCTTAAAATATGGTCTGTTTACAGTAACGTACTTTGGGTTTTACATCGGAAGGCACAGCCCTATAGACTAGCCAGTTTCACGTTTTCTCAAAACTTTGGCACCGATGGGAGTTACCAAATTTCATTTTACCACCAAATCTATCCAGTACGCCATTTATCCAATTACAGGTTGTGCAGCCGGTGGCATCCCTCGCGGGAGGCATTTGCCAGCACAGATCGAAGCATTAGGACTTGACGGACGCGATCGCGATTGACAGCGACAATAAAAACAGACTCTGCGCCTGATAAATCTCGCTCTCTTGTGCCTCAAGTCCCCCAGAAACAAGAGTGTTTCGACGGCGAGTTCGATCGCCCGCTAACGCCTCTTGACTCAATCTCAAATCTCCAATCTCAAAGCGAAAGCTCCAAAGCGACACTCAAACAGCGACAATAAAAACAGACTCTGCCTCATAAATTCAGAAATATCGCTCTCTTATGCCTCAAGTCCCCCAAAAACAAGAGTGTTTGGAGGTTATTTCTAGCCCCCAGTACCCCCTCTGAACTCAATGTAAAATCTAAAATCTAAAATTTAAAATCGATTGACCGGAATGTGATAAAAATCACTGACAGCAGGCAGCCCCTAAATGTAGAAAATGGTGGCGGCTAACAACTAGCTTCAAAACGGGCAGCGAAGTGGCGGTTAAGCTAAAAGAATTGCAGTTCCGTTCAAAACAAAACAAATTGGAGTCAGCACTCAAGCGTGTTAAGGAGGCTAATTGATGGTATACGCAGAAAATTGGTCGCAGCCGTCTATCTTGGAGCTAGCGCGATCGGGCAACTTTCAAGCCCTGAATTACTGGATTGACAGCTTGCTCAGACCCGAAGGGATTTATGCCCGCGTCGAACAGGAAAGGGCCGGCTGCGTCCAAATCCTAGTGGAATTCCAGCGCGAATTTGCGCCAGATACTACACTACTGGGGAGCACTCTCCGAGAAGGCTTAGTCAAATTTATTTGCCACCAACTCTGGAGACTCAACTCGCCAGCAGTAGAAGGGGTGCGAATTCACGCGCGCTTGGCTGGGGAACCAGAAATTCTCTGGAAACAGTCAGTCCGAATTGTCACTCCCGCAAACCGCCGACAGCGGCGTTACCGTTCCCTACTGGTCGTCGATTGGGTTAAATTTAAAACGTATCGTTCTCTGCTGCTAGTGGGATCTGCACTTGCATCATTTGTTTTAGGGTGTTGGGTCAGCTACCACGAGGCTCTGGCCATGCGGTTAGTATCCCCAGTATCCCCCTACCAGCAAGCTGCGGTAATGTCGGGGCCGCCCCCAAAACGTCCCGATGCGGTGCAAGCGGCTTTAGAAGTAGTACCCGTAGTGCAACAAAAGCAGGTTGCCAATCCCTATGACCCAACCGTAACGCTGATGTTCGGAGGAAATGTGAATCTATTGGATGCGCTCGCATCATCTACTGGCAGCGATTACCATTGGGCTTTCGCCAATATGGACGAGTACCGGCAAGCAGATGTGGCGATGGTTAACCTAGAAAACCCCTTGACTCGCTCTACCTTGGGCCGGGGCAAAAAACAATTAAATTTTAAAGCCGATCCAGAAGCGGTGAAAGTATTAACAGCAGGAGGAGTGGATATTGTCAATCTGGCAAATAACCACGCTATGGATTACGAGGAACCGGGGCTGGTGGAAACTATAAATACTTTAAATAATGCTGGGATTCAGCATCTGGGAGCTGGCCGAGATATTAAAGCAGCGAGGCGTCCAGATATTATTGAGGTTAAGGGTCAACGGATCGCGTACCTCGGTTATTACGATGCCGACCTTCACGCCGCCGACCAAGGGAAAGCGGGCACTAACCCCCGGCGCAACAATCGTGTTGCCGAGGATATTCGAGCTCTCAGGGGTCAGGTAGACTGGATTGTTGTCAATTACCACTGGGGAGTCGAATTGGCAGATTATCCGGGGGACTGGCAGATTGATTTGGCTCGGTTCACGATCGACCAAGGAGCAGATTTGGTAGTGGGACATCACCCCCACGTCCTGCAAGGTGCAGAAATTTACAAGGGCCGCCCGATTGTTTACTCGCTGGGTAATTTTATATTCGGCGGGAATGCTCGTAGCGATTACGATACCGCAGTCCTGAAAGTATCGCTCAAAGACAGGAATATGAAGGTAGAATTTTTGCCCGTGGAGGTGAAAAAGTTTCAGCCTTCGGTTGTGAACGGAGCCGCTGGGGAGCGCATCCTCAAACACGTCGAGCAAATTTCTAGTATTTTCGATCGGCCGATGCGATCTTCTGTAGTTCTCGATGCCCCAATCAACCCAGGAACAGCACCAAAGAGTCCAAATTCGACCTTGCCAGGAGCAGCAAAGAGCGGTACCTACGGGCCAGGGCGGGGTTCCCCAGTCCCCCTGACGGGTGAAAGCAATATGCCAGGCCCTGAACAACTCAAACCTAATTTGATTTTGCCCGCTTTGCCTGGTGCCCCCAAACAGCCGGACAACTCCTCATTTTTTCAGAACGGGACTGGGCCTGGAATTGAGTCAAGCCCGCCTCCGAGTCGAGATTTGCCGCCGCGCATCTACCGGACTCAACCTCAAAATCCCGGCCGGGAAGCAGAGCCGTTTACTAAAGAGCCATTCATCAAAGAACCGTTTATTTCGCCTCCATCTACCAGTCAAGGAGGGATGCCCAGTCCCCAAAGCTATCTTCCCCCGACTCGGGATCTATCTTTCAAAGTCTCTGTCAAAGAGCAGCGGACAAAGGCCACGATCGTTCCAAACACAATACGCGACCCCTCCGGGCCGCGGATCGCCCTGCCTCCTATAGCTGCCAGCATTGGTTAGCCGGTGGGTCGGAGCTTTTGATGCAGGGGGAGGATAGGGGCGGTAATGGGTGAACATCAACATACCAGCGACCAATTATTAACGACCGATTTACTGACAACCAATGATCGATGACCTACTACCGATGACAAATGTGTTTGCGATCGCGCTGAAGCAAAAGCAGTACAAAACCTATATCCTCTCCGACGAAACCGCTAACTCTACTCTAGAAGTTGTGCCGGAACGGGGCGGTATTGCCACTAGCTGGCTGGTTGAAGGCAAAGAAATCTTCTACTTGGACGCGGAACGGTTCGCCAATCCCGATCTGACTGTACGCGGCGGGATTCCCATCTTGTTTCCCATCTGCGGCAATCTCCCCGACAATACTTACACCCACAAGGGAGTGCAGCGAAAGCTCAAACAGCACGGCTTTGCTCGCGACTTGCCTTGGACTGCGACGGAACAAGTTACGGAGGGTTGCGCGGCTCTTACCCTGGTGCTTGAGAGCAGCCAGAAGACCCATCCTGTTTATCCCTTTGATTTTCAATTAGCTTTTACTTATCAAATTAAAGGCAATTCTTTGGAAATTGTGCAGCAATACACTAATCTTGGTGCCGAACCCATGCCTTTTTCTAGCGGCTTGCACCCTTACTTTTTAGCTCCAGACAAGACAAATCTGCGCTTTGAGATTCCCGGAATGCAGTACAGAGATCAGAAGACTCACTCTAAAGGTTATTTCACTGGGATTTTTGACCCGACGCTGGATGAAATTGATGTTTCTTTTGACGAGTTGACCGGCCTGGCTGCTACTGTCACTGACGCGGCGCGGGGTTTGCGGCTCACAGTCAGTTACAACTCCAGCTACGGGAAGTTAGTTTTCTGGATGGTGAAGGGCAAGGATTTTTACTGTTTGGAACCCTGGACTGCTCCTGGCAACGCCCTCAACACTGGCGCGCACTTGATTAATTTGCAGCCGGGAGCAACTTGCGAGATGCTGGTTCGCATGACTGCAACTTTTTTGTAAGAAAGACTTGCTATTTCAAATGATGGGTGCTACTATTAGAAATTGTGTGCGGTAACAGTGTTTTCGCGGGTCGCTAGCTCAGCGGTAGAGCATTCGGCTTTTAACCGATTGGTCTCGGGTTCAAATCCCGGGCGACCCATTTTTCAAGCCAGAAAGTAGAAAGTAGAAGGTAGAATTAATTCTAGCTTTCACAAGCAATTCTGGACAACCCCAGGGGAATTGGCCTGAATTTTGAGTTCGGGAATGTGGATTGTTTGAGGCTAAATTGAAATCTGGAAACATAATGCGCGATCGGCTACAAATTGTCTTAAGATTGTCGTAAGAATTGAACTTGTCCAAAATCCACTGTTTAGAAACCACAAATAACTAGGAGGAATATCTATGGCGCTTGTACCTATGCGACTGCTGCTCGACCACGCGGCTGAAAACGGTTACGGCCTACCGGCTTACAACGTCAACAACATGGAGCAAATCCAAGCGATCATGCGCGCTGCTGACGAAACCAACAGCCCTGTGATTTTGCAAGCTTCTCGCGGCGCTCGCTCCTACGCTGGCGAAAATTTCCTGCGCCACTTGATTTTGGCAGCAGTTGAAACCTATCCTCACATTCCTATTTCCATGCACCAAGACCACGGCAATGCCCCCGGCACTTGCTATTCTGCCATGCGCCAAGGTTTCACCAGCGTGATGATGGACGGTTCTCTGGAAGCGGATGCTAAGACTCCCGCTAGCTACGAGTACAATGTTCAAGTTACTCGCGATGTGGTGAATGTTGCTCATTCGATCGGCGTTAGCGTTGAAGGCGAACTGGGTTGCTTGGGTTCTCTGGAAACAGGAATGGGCGAAGCAGAAGACGGCCACGGCTTTGAAGGTGCTCTTTCTCACGATCAGTTGCTGACAGATCCCGAACAAGCTGTTGATTTCGTCGAGCAAACCGGCGTTGATGCTCTAGCAGTCGCGATCGGCACTTCTCACGGCGCTTACAAGTTCACTCGCAAGCCGACTGGCGAAATTTTGGCAATCAGCCGCATTGAAGAAATTCACCGCCGCTTGCCGAATACTCACTTGGTAATGCACGGTTCTTCTTCTGTTCCCCAAGAATTGCTGGAAATTATCAACAGCAACGGCGGCAAAATCCGCGAAACCTACGGCGTACCTGTGGAAGAAATCCAAAAGGGTATCAAGTGCGGCGTTCGCAAGATCAATATCGATACTGACAACCGTTTGGCGATTACCGCTGCGGTGCGCGAAGCTTTGTTTGCTAAGCCTGACGAGTTTGATCCCCGTCACTTCTTGAAGCCGTCGATCAAGTATATGCAGAAGGTTTGTAGCGATCGCTATAACTCTTTCGGTTGCGCGGGTCACGGTACAAAGATCAAGCAAATGTCTTTGGATGATTTTGCAGCTAAGTATGCTAAGGGCGAATTGAGCTCTTCTGCTAAGAAGACTGTAGCTGTTTAAGAATTTTAGGTTGAAGATTTTAGTTTTGTCTGAAGTCTAAAGTTAGGATTTCCGGGTAGCTGTGGAGTTGCCCGGTTTTTGTTTTTGGACACAAACCAATAGAAGCGATCTTGAAAACTGCGATCGCTATAGCTGTTTACCTATTTTTGCTTACAATAAGCTGTTGTGCATTTAATTTGTATGTTGAGGGCGGGCAGGATGCCCACCCCACAAGAGGAAAAATTTATTTGACTGTGCAATTTAAATGCGGATTAGCTTAAAGCTAATTTTCCTTGGAAATTCAACCGTTTGAATCAAAGGTGAACGAATGGCAAAGGTTATTGCAGTTACAGAAGCTATTAAAAGCCTTGCTGAGGCTGAATCAAGGTTGAATTTGAGCCGAACTGAGGATGAGGCTTTTTTTACAGAGTGGCAAGCCCAATTGCCCAGTCCCAGCGATTCTGAACAGACTGCTTTGGATACGCTACGACGTAGATTGCTATATCATAGAGCCGATGGAGAATTGTTAGAAGGGGCGGTGACATTGTTGGTGGCATCACCTTTGTTAGAACTGGCGGGATTCTACGATCCACCGTTTAGGATGAAGGCTGAAGCTGCAATCGAAATTGCGATCGACGATGGGGAAGAAACGCTGCGCGGACGCATTGATATTTTGATTTTGCAGAATCAGCTTTGGGTAATGGTTTTGGAGTGTAAGAAGACTATAATTTCGACGCGATCGGCATTACCCCAAGCATTAGCATACATGATGGCAAATCCCGATCTGGATAAACCGAGGTTTGGGATGTTGACGAATGGCGATGATGTGTTGTTTGTAAAACTTATGGCTCAACCTACGCCCGAATACGGGTTATCGCGGGCATTTTCGATCTATACTGTGCGTAGTGAATTGCGATCGGCATTTCAAGTGTTGAAGCATTTAGGGCAAAGCATCACTAGCTGATAAGTGACTTTGAAGGACGCACAACGCGAATCAGTTTGCCTTGCAAAGATTCTGCTGCTGTAATCGCAATGTGGATTCGGTTAGCCAGCGCTTCCCAATCGCGATCGTTCGTACAGGCTATAATACCGGCATGACTGGGCTGTATGCGGTGCAGCCGAAAGAAATCTTTTCGGTTCTCGGTAATGACGGCACGTTTTTCGCTACTAGCAAAAGCTAACACATCTGGGTCAGGAATTTTCTGATTCGCTCTACCTGCTTCTTGGACAGTCAAAACATCGTGTCCCAAAACCCGCAGTAATTCTACAACCGGATAGGGGTATTGCTCATCGGCATAGAGGCGTGCCATCTGCTACAAATCCTCGTCCATCACTTCATCGTTTTCCCGGATTTCTGTTTCAATTTCCTCGGGAAAGGCTTCGGCGTATGCCCAAGCGTTAGCAATATCAGTAGCAGAGAGGGCTCGATAGCTTGTGAGTAAATCGGCTTCGCTATACCCAATGCGACGAGCTTCTACAAGTCCCCAAACGGTGATGCGAGTTCCGGCAATGCAGGCACTTCCACCACAAACATCAGGCGTTTTTTCAATACCGCGCCCCAGGGTGATTTTGCCCTGAGATAGGAGTTGAACAACTTGAGCTTTTTCATCATCAGAGAGTGCCAGCAGTTGAGGCTCTAATTCTTTCAGCGTCATGGCAAACAATGGAATTGCGACTACTGATTATTCTATCGAATTTATTCTATTTAGTTTGCTTGGAGTGGACTTCGTTTGTATAGAAGCGGTTTCAACCACCGAGTCTTATCGCAGCATATTGCCTCAGTACAGGTGAAATTGTGTAAAATTTTGCTTGTTGTTCTATCAAACAGCGCCGCGATAAAGATTGCAGCGCATTTACCAAATCTGAGGCGGGAATTCGGCTATTTTCTAGCAATTGGGTGAGATTAATTGCATCCCTTGCTTTGGCTAACAAGGAGAGGACTTGTTTTTCGAGTTCGGATAGGCGGCTAAATTGCTGCTGTAAAACATCTTTCAAATCTTCGGGCAACAATATAGTATCATTTAATAATAACTCTGTGACGCATCCGCCCAACTCTTGCATCTGAGTGGCGACGCTTTTTAACCAGAGGGGATTGCCTTGGTAGCGGTGAATCAGTGCTGAGTAGTTGTCGATGTCTGCTAATCCATAATCTCTGAGTATTTCCCGTCCGGCGGCGCTGTCTAAACCTTTGAGTTGTAAGGTGTTAATTTGTGTATTTTGGTTTTTAATTTGAGTAAGTTCTCTTGGTTGTTCCCAACCGATTAGCAGGAAGCAACTTTGATGGGAGATTTTTTCTATTTTTTTGAATAAAGAGCGATATTCTTCGTATTCTGGTTGATATTTTCCTGCTAATTCGCCGCTGCTGAACAAATTGTGAATGTCATCTAAGATTACTAAGCAGCGATGTTTTTGTAAATATTTAATTAGGGGTAATGCTTTCTGGTTGGTTGTGGGTGAGTCTTGCTTTTGGTACTGGGAGAAAAACTGGATTAGGTTGGCTTCAAATTCCGGGAGGGTGGGGGATGTGTCGAGGTTGCACCAAATGACGCATTCAAACTCGTGTTTGATTTGTTGGATGAGTTGTACTGCTAGGGATGTTTTGCCGATGCCGCTGATGCCGGTGAGGGCTATGAGGCTGCTGTTTTGTTGTAGAATCCAGTTTTTGAGGGTTTGGAGTTGTGGGGTGCGATCGTAGAAAGCACCTAATTGTGGCATTTCGCTTAAGTCGTGATGGGATGTTTCTTGATTGGGTTGGTGTGGATTTGGTATGTTTGGCGGGTGTCTAGCTTCTCCGCAGGTGTTAAAACTACCGATGGTTACAACGTCGCCTTGTGCAAAATTTGAAGAATTAGAGACTTGGAATCTCTTAATTGCCGAGTGAAAATTCTTTTTATTAATATCTTCTCCCAACTCTTCTGAAAGTATCTGCCATAATTTTGAGCCAACATCCCTGACATAACTCTCGTTACAGTGAATCTCCTCTGCAATTTTGGTGTATTTCTCACCTTGCATTGTTCCTCGCAGAATCGCCTCTTGTAAGTTATCGAGGTGCTCACCTGTCTTGGCAAATACCATCTCGTCAGCCATTTGTAACACTTCCTTAAAATTCATGCGGCATCGCAGATGTTGTGATTTTCCGTATTATACCTAACTTTTTCCAACATTTTCTGGCATTTGCCAACATTTTTCATGTGGGGAGTTGGAGTAGCTAACAAAACTGCCAACAAAATCGAGCATTTTTTGCTTGACATTTTTTTGTTTTAAATTAATCATTGGTAAAAGTATTACAATGTTAATTTATAAATTAATCATCATAAGGTAGTCCCATTGTGTCTAGCTGCTTGCCGATACAGAGGTAAAATATGTCAGATCAAGAACCAAAAAAGATCGCTTTTCTGGGTAATCAACTCCAGGGTAGATCGATCGTAAAGCAGGAAACTCAATCTGATATCCAAGTTTATAAAGATACTCTTGCCGAAAGGTTTGCACTAGCGCCAACATCAGAAGAATTTGATAGGTTAATAGAACAGAGACGGAAAATTCAGGAATTAGATAGAGAAGCCAGCCAATTGAACTACGCAAAAGAATTGGGGGAAATCAAGATTCAAGATGCGAAACAAAAAGCTATTTTTCAACGCAGTCAACAAGTTGTAGCAAGTGTTGTTTCAATTATAATTGGTCTTTATTTTATGCAAGCTTTTCCTTTGGCATCTTTGTTGTTTGTGGTTTTAGGTTTAGCCAGACCTTTAGGCTATTCTTTAGGAGAGATAAGTGAGCTTTTCGGTGGATTGACAGGGTTTTCTAAAGAGTCAGATAAACTTTTATCTAATGATAACATACAGGAAATTCAGTCTAAGGAGCCTACAAATGACAGATCCTAAACTAGATTTAATCAGTACGTTCAAATTTGAAAAGCGACTTAAACTTTTTGTTGCGGTATATCTTTCATTAGTTTTGCTTGTAGTAACTGCTCTGTTAATCAAGATTGAGATGGCTACTGAGTTACAGCAGGCTTTGATAATTATTCTCGGCTTAATTACAATTGCTACTCTTGATGCGTTTAGAAAAGCTATAGATACTACACCATCTTCTTTAGCCAATCAGTTTAACCAGATAATTTTGCAGGACGTAGGGCTTTACGTTAGTGGTAATTATACTGGCGATTATTACTTTAATAGAGACATTAATCAAGGAGGTGAAAAAACTAAAACTCTTGCTGAAGCTGCTGCTGAAATTCAGGAGCTTCTAATACAACTAGAAAAGTCAAAACCTAATGCTACTGAAGATGAGAAGGTAGCCTACGTTAATGATGAAACCCCTCCTGATTTAAAGTCTCGTGTAGCTATTGCAGCCAAGGTTGGTGGTGAAGCGGCTATGGATACTATTTTGGAGAATAGTCCTTACGGTAAAATTGCTAGATCTGTTATCAGAGCTTGGATATCTCTTCCTTAGTTTAGTAGCTAGGGCAGAATAAGACGGACATTTTTTACTCACAATCTTATCTCTTGCTTTGATGTCCGATCGCCCCATCCGACATATTCCATTAACCCTCGTGTCACCCCAACCCCTGTTTCCACTGACAATCCGATTCATTTCCACCATCTCAAAGGGCGCTGATTGCACACAGGGGCGTGAAGCGTAGCTATCCCGTAGGTCGATCGCCCAAACAAACAAAAGGCCGATCGCCCACAGAAATATAGAATATTGCCTAACTGAGTGTTTGTACCACCGAATTACCTGTAAGATTGGCATCAACTGTAGCTAATTTTAACCCATAGTAAATGGCTGTGGCGGCAATAAATCGGTCTCCAGGGTCTTGATGAGGTAGTGCAATCTGGCGACTTAAAATGGCAATAGCGTTATTCATTGGGGCTTCACGAGTTTCCAAGGTTTTCAAAGCTAAGTTAACCCATGTAACCGGATCTGGCTGTAAAGATATCCTTCCTTTTTCTGCAAGAATGAGCGTCTCCCAAATGCTAATTGGACTGAGCCAAAGTTCAGTATTAGGATCGGAAATAGCCGTTTGAAGTTGCAGCGATAGGCGTTCTTCGCCGAGTAAATACCAAAGCCAAATGTGGGTATCGAGTAAAAGTTTCATTCTAAAACCTCCCACAGTTCGGCGACAGGAGTAATTAAATCTCCTAATATTTCACCACTTCCTTTCATTGTGCCAAATCCTGGGCGTAGGGTTTGGGTAGTAGCAGGATAGATAATCACTAATGGTTTTCCTTCATGGATGATGGTGAGGGGGGTTTTGGTACGTTCGACTTCTATAAATAGAGTCTGGAGGGTTTGAGGTAATTCAGTCGTGGTAATTTGTGTCATTTTTTTAAAGTAAATATTTTCTAATGGTTCATGTCCGAGCCTGAGCAATCAGCATTCGATTTAACAGCCAACAAACCGGACATATTCAGCACTTTCTCCGACCAAATCTTTGTTTCTTGGGCCACCATCATTCGTTGTTCTGCATCCTCCCAAATCCTTGTCCAACGATACTGCCAGCAAGCTAACTGAACTTGTAATTCAACTAAGTCAGCGGCTATTTCTACCTCTGCATCAAGAGCCGTCCACTCAATAAATATCTTACTTTCTTGCAGCAAACCTTCAACCAGTTCGCCATTAGCTGAATTTTGACAGCGAGATTTAATTCGTGCCAAATTCGATGCTAAATTGCCCAAACGGATGGGCAGTTCGTCTCGCAAATAGCGTTCCTTTAAAGCATTCCAATCTCTCATAATCCTCCTAATAACTGTTGAACGATTTGAGCAACCAGTTCGCGAATAACCGGATCTTGAATTTCCATTGAGCGATTGTTCTGACGCGGACGGATATTGATTAGAGATTCATAACCTACTTCTTGCGTCAGCGGATACCAGTCTGCTTCTCAGATATCTACCTGCTTGCTCCCGTTTTCCAACAACAAAGCTTCGCAATCAGCGTGAAGTTCTCCACCACCTGTCAGAATTCGCCGTTCGATATCCACTGCCAGTTTAATATAACTGCCAAGGATTTCTAGCATTTCTTCAATTTGCTCTTGAGTCCCACGCTATTGAATCAGATAAATCATCCCTGAATCAGCTTTAGATTTAATATAACGCTTCAATATTATACAGGTTAGCTGTTTGTCAATATTTTATCCGATCGATCGCTCTGATGGGCGTAGGCGAAGCCGGCCGCATCCCCCTTTCATACATATTCCATTAACCCTCGTGTCACCCCAACCTCTATTTCCACTGACAATCCGATCCATTTCCACCCTCTCAAAGGGCGACGATCGCACACAGGGGCGTGAAGCGTAGCTAATCCTGTAGGGCGATCGCCCAAGCAAGCAAACAAAGGGCGATCGCTCTTTGTTGTTTCTCGTGAGTGATCGCACACCTACTCATTTAATTGACAGCCAACAAACCCAACCTATTCAGCGCTTTGTTTTGAAACAAAGATATTCTTAAGATACTTTACTTGCCCTTTTTATTCTTTGTTCGTGCCATTTCTTTGCACTTTCTTTGAGTTCCTCTATCTGCTCAAAATCTACCTGCACCACAGCCATCTTAAACTCTACACCCAAAGCAAAGCTAATATCAAGGAGTTCTATAAAGCTAGCATATCGATAATTCTTAGCTTCATGCTCCTTAATCTGCTGTTCGTCAATTTCTAGCATTTCAGCTAGTTCTTTCTCGCTCATTTTGGCAGCGATCCGAGCTTTAATTAAGGCATCTGGCAGTTTATTCAAATTCTCAACTACAATTTCGATCGGTTCGCTTTTGTCACAATTAATCAATCTTTCATATTCCGCTATTTCTTCATGTAACTGATCCAAATGGCATTGTATCGCACCCCTACCTGCGTCCCATTTGAGAAAGTCTTTTCTTTTTGCTTCTTCATCCCGCTCCATTGCTGCTACAGTTTTGTTGAATTTTTCAACCCATTCTTTGCTGACTTCATACTGTAATTCATCTTTAATCATGGTTCCCACCTCATTACATCTATAGCTATGATTCCTTTCTTGTTTTTATTTCTATCCTTTTGAAAAAACTCAAAAGAATTCTCACCGTAATTACCTACAGGTTGATCTGCTGGGAAAACCTCGCCTTTATATTTAGCTTTTTGGGCATTTCGGTCGTAATGATTGAACAATCGAGGAGCATTCACTCTTAGATCGTCCATGTCTACAGTTTCGCGATCGTAACAAGCATCAAAGTCGTTAGGGTTTGGTTCAATGGTCACAAAACTACCATTAATATAAATAGTCCTACAACCTGCTGCTTTTAACTGAGTCATTGCTATTTTCAAGCCATCTATCATGTTATTTCTCTTGAAATTAGTACCAAATCTCTCGTTAAACTCCTCCCATTCACAAAAATGCACTCCTGGTGGTAGATTACCGTTTTCATCGAATTCTGGAATCACTCTTTCACACTCTTTCCACAAATTAATTATTCGTTTCTTAATATTATCATATTTATCTCGATCGCTCACCAGTACCCTCACAGCAGACTCCTCTCAATGCAATGGAAAAGTTGCGCGATCGCCTTTCTGATTTTTCCAACAAGGGCGATCGCCCCACCAAGCATATTCCATTAACCCTCGTGTCACCCCAACCTCTATTTCCACTGACAATCCGATCCATTTCCACCCTCTCAAAGGGCGACGATCGCACACAGGGGCGTGAAGCGTAGCTATCCCCTAGGGCGATCGCCCAAGCAAACAAAGGGCGATCGCCCCTTTGTTAGACTGTAATTATGGTATAATCTGTAAAATAACCTCCTCAATATTGCACAGAAATTATGCCTATTGACATAGAGATTTTTCAAACTATCGTCAAGATGCCAGAATCTCTAAAAACAGAGATATTGCATTATGCAAAATATCTACTTGAGAAACACGGAATAAGTGAATCATCTCAAGAAAATCTTGAAGAACTTCATGGTTATGGCAGTTGGGTAGGTCAGATATTTATGTCTGATGATTTCGACGAACCACTCGAAGATTTAAAGGAATATATGTAACATGAAATTCCTTTTAGATACTCATGCTTTTCTTTGGTATTTACTGGGCGATCGCAATCTAGGTAGTAAAGCGAAAGAAGCGATTGATACTAAAACAGATTTATATTTTAGTATTGCTAGCCTTTGGGAAATGTCCATTAAAATTAATATCGGTAAGCTTCAACTGAATCGACCATTTGAAGATTTGCCGAAGGAATTGCAATACCTGAACGTTCAGATTCTACCAATTACATTTGAAGACACTGAGTTTTATGTAAGTCTTCCTCTCCATCATCGAGATCCGTTCGATCGCATTCTGGTAGCACAGGGGATGAATCATTCTCTTGTTTTAATTAGTTGCGATTCGGCTTTTGATGCTTATCCCATTCAGCGGGTGTGGTCATAATCAAGGCGAAAATCTTGGAATCGCGATCGCCCCATCCGACATATTCCCTTAACCCTCGTCTCACCCAACCTCTCTTTCCACTGACAATCCGATCCATTTCCACCATTTCAAAGGGCGCTGATTACACACAAGGGCGTGAAGCGTAGCTATCCCGTAGGGAATCGCCCCACCGAAAAAAGTGCGATCGCCCACAGAAATATAGAATATTGCCTAATACCAATTCACTATGAAGATACACGCTCATGAGGCTGATCTCTCTCTGGTTGTAACTATATCCTTAGCGTTATATTAAGTGCAGCTTCATAATAAATTGGTATAACTAACTGTTTGTACCGCCGAATTACCTGTAAGGTTGGCATCAACTGTAGCTACTTTTAACCCATAGTAAATGGCTGTGGCGGCAATAAATCGGTCTCCGGGGTCTTGATGGGGTAGTGCAATCTCGCGACTTAAAATGGCAATGGCGTGATTCATTTGGGCTTCACGAGTTTCCAGAGTTTTTAAAGCTAAATTAACCCATGTAACCGGATCTGGCTGTAAAGATATCCTTCCTTTTTCTGCAAGAATGAGCGTCTCCCAAATGCTAATTGGACTCAGCCAAAGTTCAGTATTAGGATCGGCGAGATCCGTTTGAAGTTGAAGCGATAGGCGTTGATCGCCGAGTAAATACCAAAGCCAAATGCGGGTATCGAGTAAAAGTTTTATTCTAAAACTTCCCACAGTTCGGCGACAGGAGCAATTAAATCTCCTAAGATTTCACCGCTTCCTTTCATTGCACCAAAGCTGGGGCGTGGAGCTTGGGTAGTGGCAGGATAAATAATCACTAATGCTTTTCCTTCATGGATGATGGTGAGGGGCGTTTTAGTACGTTCGATCTCTATAAGTAGAGTCTGGAGGGTTTGGGGTAATTCAGTCGTGGTAATTTGTGCCATTTGTTGACCGTTCACAATCTTATTTTATTTCTACTATGATAAAACCAGGATTAGACGGAAAGCGATGCTTGAGTGAAAAAAAGAGCGATCTCCCTCGCACCAAATACCAAACACTGCGATGATTGTAGCCAGAGCTTTCGCCAGTTTCTTATACTCGGAAGCGTCAGGTTTTGCCGATAGTAAACCGGGTCGAGATCATTCGATTTTAGATTTTAGATTTTAGATTTTGGAGGCGACCCCACGCATAAATTCAGGGGCTTGAGGATTTTAGATTTTAGATTTTGGATTGATTCCACGGATAAATCACGTGGCGGGTACCATCAAGAAACTCTTGGTCAATAAGGGGCGATCGACACTCGTTATAATCAAAGTATCAATTCTCCACCAGATGTCGCGATGACCATCAAAGAACTCCTCATCCAAGAAATCGATAGCACCCCTGACGAACTGCTCGCAGATATTCTTAGCTTGCTACGATCGCTAAAATCCACTCCACACGGCCAACTCAATACCTACGAACAACTGCTAGAACGCATCGACTACCTCGAAGCCATCATCGGCATCCGTAAAGGACTCGAAAGCTTCGATCGAGGTGAAGGTATCCCAGCCGAGAGAGCCATGACAGCGCTACAGCAGCAGTTCAACATTCCTCCCCGTCTATGAGTTATCAAGTCCTAATCCAACCACCGGCCTTTCAAGAAATTGAAACCGCCTACCGTTGGATGTGCGATTATCTGAGTGCTGATGCAGCAAATCAGTGGTACTACGACCTCCAAGATGCGATCGCATCTTTGCAACAGTTTCCTTACCGTTGCTCACTTGCACCCGAAGCTGCCATCATTGGTCGGGAAATTAGACAACTTTGGGTTGGTAAAGGAAGAACCTATCGGATTCTGTTTGTGGTGGAGGGCGATACCATTGCGATATTACATATTCGTCACCGCCGTCAAGCCCCTGTCGATACTGCACCGCCAGAGTAATCGCATTAAATAGTCAATAAAAAGCGATCGCCCCTCACACCAAATACCACACAGTGCGATGATTGTACGGGTAGCGATCGCCAAATTACGCATAAAGAGCGATCGCTGATTCTCTAAAATCATTCCCCAGTGACAGCTAACGTGGCAAAGCATCAGATTATTCCTCTCCGATATCAATTACTGCGGCCGAATCCCCTGCATAAACTCCCTCCTGGCCTCAATCCTTGAAGGCATCAAAACACAGCGTACCAGCAATTATAAATCCAACTCCGGTAGCAATTCACTTCTTAAAATTTGCTCATAATCATCCTCGCGCAGCCCATAAACATCAAGTCTATTATTTTCCCAAAACCAGACTTCAGGAATGCGAAGTCGCAGATATTTAGCGAGTTTATTTGTACTAAGCTGTTCTGCATTTAAATTGGCTGTCAAAAAACAATCAAACTCTTGTGGTGTGGGCTTCTAGCCCGCCCCGAATATGCAATTTAAATGCGCGACAGCTTACCGCTAGTAATCGTTACCTCCACGGCTAGATCGGGATGCTCTTTTATTGAATTTATTTGACACTCTCAGCGAAGACAGCGACTGAGATTCTTAAGATTTCGCAACCTTAATATCCTGATTACTCAGGTTCCCAAACTCACCGCGTTTGCTCGCGTGAGCGCGGTGATATCTTTTGGGCGTTTAGATGACTAGCACCAAGTTTCGCGGAGTCCCCGCGTACTATTGTCAAAGCTCTATCTCTAATGGTTTTTGCAGCGCCAATATCAGCGTGTTCGTGATAGCCGCATTCGACACAGATGAACTTTTCTCCATCTCTATTCGACTTGTCAATATGACCGCAATTCCTGCATTCTTGGCTAGAGTGTTTGGGATTGATTTTAATTGTGATTTTTCCTTGCTTCACAGCAAGATACTCAATCTTCAAAATCAACTCACCCCAACCTGCATCAGAGATAGAACGATTCAAACCCTTCTTTCTAGATTGTCCATTTTTCAGGAATCTCCCATTGTCATTTTTCACCTTACATCGGCGCATCATCCCAGAGATGTTTAAATCTTCTAGGGCAATCACATCGGTGTTGCGAGACACAATCTTGTTAGCAACTTTCCATTGATACGCTTGGCGTTTATTACCAATCTTTTGATGAAATCTCC
>NZ_JAUBWA010000007.1:0-25403 GCF_036702825.1 Microcoleus sp. A003_D6
GATGGGGATCGGGGGAGAGGATTTGACGATTTTCGATCGGGACTCGAAATATACAATTTAAATGCACAACAGCTTAGTTGGCTTTACTCAAATCAGTTCCCGAGTTTCTCCTACGCAATTAGTCTCCTTGCTGAATGACATTTTCTCAACTTTCGATCGGCTAGCAGAAAAGCACGGCTTGGAAAGAATTAAGACAATTGGCGACGCTTACATGGTAGTAGGAGGATTGCCAATGCCCCGCAGCGATCGTGCAGATGCGATCGCACAAATGGCGATCGATATGCAGCAAGCAGTTGCTCAATTCAGCAACACCCACAGCCAAGCTTTCAGCATCAGAATCGGTATCAACAGCGGCCCGGTTGTCGCCGGAGTCATCGGCATCAAAAAATTCATCTACGATTTGTGGGGAGACACCGTTAACACAGCTTCCCGCATGGAATCCCACGGCTTGCCAGGACACATTGAGGTCACGTCTACAACTTATGATATATTGCAGGAGAGCCGTATTTATTAGAAAGTCGGGGCACATATTGAAGTCAAAGGTAAAGGTGAGATGAATACTTATTTTCTTAGAGGCATCAAATTAGTTAGTTAAAAATATTAAACTAAATATGCACCAGAAAAAGAATCTGTTTCTGCAATTTGCTCGATCGACAAATTGGCAATACTTAGCAAAAGTAGCTGCAATTGCTGTCATTTATGCTTTCGGAGCAAAAGTGGCTATTTCAATTCCCGGAGTGAATATATTCGCTACCTGCGTCTGGCCTCCCGCAGGAATTGCCCAAGCTGCACTTTTATTGTTCGGGCGGCGCGTCTGGCCGGGAATAGCTTTAGGCGTGTTTTTTTTTGATACTATTAGTTTCAATATCTCCTTGTTCAGCGGACTGATAAGTGCTCTAGGTGCTTGCCTGCAAGCTTTGTGCGCTTTTACCTTACTGCAAAAATTAAAGTTTCGCACATCGCTCGATCGGCTCATAGATGTAGTCAATTTAGTTGTGTTTGGGGCGATAATTGCCACTCAAATTAACTGCACTCTCGGTACGCTGCGCCTGTGTGTAACAGGTCTAGTAGAGTGGAGCGAATATTTTTCAATTCGGTGGAATTGGTATACTGGAGATACGTTAGGAGTTTTGATTTTCACTCCAATGCTGTTAATTTTATATAAAAAGCAAAGGGTACAAAATTCGCAAAATACAGAGACTAAAACACTCAAAACTCAAATAGGGGCAGCAGTATGCTTGCTATCATTAATCGCCGTCAGTTGGCTAGTATTCACCTCTGACGATAAAGGCAGTCTCTCCGGTTATCCTCTCGAATACTTGCCCTTTCCTTTAGTAATTTGGGCAACCATTCAATTCGGTCAGCGCGGGGCTGTCCTCGCATCTTTGATAGTATCCAGCATCGCCATTTGGGGAGGTTCCCAGGGACTCGGCCCTTTTATTCACAAAGCCCAAAATATCAATCAGGCAATCTTATTTTTGCAGGCTTTTATGAGCGTAATTGTCATTACCTCGCTGCTGTTGGCAGCAACTGTGGCCGAACGGGCATCAGCCGAGGATTCGCTGCGGCAGAGCGAAATAAAATATCGGGAATTGGTGGAAAATGCTAACAGCATTATTTTAAAATTTGACACAGAAGGCAATATTACTTTTTTCAACGAATTCGCACAGCAATTCTTCGGTTACACCGAAGCAGAAATACTTGGCAAAAACGCAGTCAGCACAATTGTTGGCCAGACAGGTACAGCAGGAAATGACTTGGCAATAGTATTGAGCAATATTTTAAATAGCCCGGAACAGTACGCGAGAAATGAAAGTGAAAGTATCCAGCGCAGCGGCGATCGCGTTTGGGTATCGTGGGCAAATAAACCGCTGTTTGACGCGGAAGGAAAGTTCGCGGGAATGCTGGCAATCGGTACGGATATCACTGACCGCCGGCGGGCTGAAATGGATCTTTACAAGCTGAATGAAGAGTTAGAATTTCGAGTTAAAGAACGGACTAATGCTCTCAATGATACTTTAAGCGCACTGCGAGTGCAGCAGGAACAATCAGAACGCTTGCTATTGAATGTTTTGCCAGAAGAAATAGCAAATCGGTTGAAGCGGGGAGACAGTACGATCGCAGATACTTTTGCGAATGCTACTGTTTTGTTTGCCGACATAGTAGGCTTTACTCAATTGAGTGCGCGAGTTTCTCCAACGGAATTAGTTTGTTTGCTGAATGAGATTTTTTCAACATTTGACCAGCTAGCAGAAAAGCACGGATTGGAAAAAATTAAGACGATTGGGGATGCTTACATGGTGGTAGGAGGATTGCCAACTCCTCGCAGCGATCACGCAGATGCGATCGCAGAAATGGCCCTGGATATGCAGCAGGCAGTTATCGACTTTAGCAATACCGAAAATCAAGCTTTAAATATCAGAATCGGCATCAACAGCGGCCCGGTAGTTGCGGGAGTAATCGGCATCAAAAAATTCATTTACGATTTGTGGGGAGACACTGTTAATACAGCTTCCCGCATGGAATCTCACAGCTTGCCGGGGTGCATTCAGGTGACAACTACAACTTATCAGCTCTTGCGAGAAAAGTATTTATTTGAAAGCCGCGGCGCGATCGAAGTTAAAGGCAAAGGCAAGATGAATACTTATTTACTGCAATGTAGAAAGTGGATATAGAGCAAGGAGTAAAGTCCTGACTGCGAACCTAAAAAACAGGCTTGCACTCAGGACTTTAGTTTTTTCTTAGTTAATCGTAAGGTGCGTCAGAAACAAACTGTTGGATTCGCGTTAAATATCTGGACTGACGCACCCTACACCTACTAAGCTGTTACGCATTTAAAATAGTATTGTAGGGTGCGTCAGCCCTTTCTCATTTCCCTTGTAAGCGTAAGTGTTCTAGCTGACGCACCCTACAGGCCTCGTTAGTGGTTTAAATGCGTAACAGCTTACGAACTTAAAAAACAGGTTTGTAGTCAGGACTTTAGTCCTTTCTTAGCTTATAAGTTTCTTACATCTTGTAAAGGTTAATTCCAGCTTCCTTAGCCATGATTTCCAAACCCTTGTGTTGCAAGGTTTTAATTGCCTTTGTAGAAAGGTGCAATTTTACCCAGCGTTTCTCCTGCGGCCACCAAATCCGCTTCCACTGCAAATTTGCTTCTTGCAACTTGTGAGTGCGGTGGTGCGAGTGAGAAACTGCAAAACCGTTATTCGCCTTCTTCCCCGTTAGCTGACATTTCCGTGACATATTGCCCTCCAGATTACCGTTTTTTTTGCGTGCAGCCTTTCATTATAGCTGAAGGAAGAAGGAAGAAGGAAGAAGGAAGAAGGAAGAGGGCTTGAGTTATTAGTCCAGGACGCAGAAACCGGGTTTTTTGGAAAAACCCGGTTTCTAAAACCCGGAAATCAACTCTGACTCCCCCCCTTAGCAAGGGGGGGTTGGGGGGGGTTAATTACATTGCACGTTCAGTCAATTTTGTCAACACTTGATTCGATCGCTCGACAAAATCTTTCATCCCTTCAGCATCGAAACCCTTCTGAGCCATCAAAGCCAAATCGTAAACGTGGTGACAAATCATGCTCGCCAACTCAGCCGACGGAGACTCCCCGCCGCCTTGAATAATCGCACCCTGACTCAAACTAGCCAGATTTTGAATCAGCGGGTGAGACGTATTCACCAGCAAAACGTGTTCTTCGGGGAATTCGGCGGCTTGCTGCTGCAAAAGTGCCGTCATGTCCCGCATCCGGCGCAAAGCTTCCGGCAAAAGTACGATCGCAGGTGGCGTCGCCTCCGCAGAGTCAGACTTCAAAGCTTCTGTGCGAATGTTCACTTTCGGCTTATTGAGAGCTTTTTGGAACATTTCTTTAACTTGTTCGCTGCGAGTTTTATTCGTCGCAGGATCGACAATTTCCGCTTCTTTCTCTTTGTCAATTAGCGTGTCGTCGATGTCGGAATCAACCCGCGAGAATTTGACATCTGAGTATTCTCGTTCCAAGAAACTGATAAAGTGCGTGTCGATGAAAGAATCCATAAACAGCACTTCTAAACCTTGGCTTTTGTGCATGGCGACGTAAGTTGCTTGAGACGCAGGTTCCGTACAGTAAAACACGCGATTTTCGTGACGTTTTTGATTGCGTTCCAAATATTCTTTCAGCGTCGTGTAAGGCTGCGTTGAAGCGGAAGTTTCCGACTTCGGAGTGACATCTTGCCACAAATCTCCTTCCTCAGTTTGCACCTGAACTTCGGGCGTTACAGTTTCTGGCTTGTCGGCCGTTGGTTGGTATGTGCTGCGATAGATTAAGATATCTTCGACTTGCTTTTTGAACTTGTCATCGTTGAGAGTTCCAAACTTGACAAAAGTGCCGATATCTTGCCAGCAGCGGATGTATTCGTTGCGGTCGTCGCGGTAGAGTTCTTTCAGGCGATCGCCCACTTTTTTCGCAATATAATCAGCTATTCTCCGCACAGTGCGATTGCTTTGCAGCGAACTGCGAGAAACGTTCAGGGGAATGTCGGTACTGTCAATCACTCCCCGCAGCGGCATCAAGAATTTCGGGATAATTTCTTCGCAGTGGTCGCTGACAAAAACCTGATTGCAGAATAGCTTAATATTGCCTTGGGTAACATCGACATCCGGCCGCAGTTTGGGAAAGAAAAGAATCCCGTTGACAATAAAAGGATAATCTGTATTCAGGTGTACCCACAGCAGCGGCTCGTCTTGGAACGGGTAAAGGTAGCGGTACAGTTCTAAGTAATCTTCTTTTTGCAAATTGCTGGCTGATTCCCGCCAAATTGCCTTATGCTTGTTGAGTTCCTCTCCCTCAAATTTGATGGGAACCGGCATGAAATCGCAGTAAGTTTTGATTAACTGCTTAATCCGGCTGGGCTCTAGATATTCTTGTTCTTCGTCTTGGAGAGTGAGAGTAATCGTAGTGCCGCGTTCGGTGCGGGTAGATTCTGATAGTTCAAAGGCGGGAGAACCGTCACAATGCCAGTGTACTGCTTGGGAGCCTTCTTGGTAAGAAAGGGTGTCTATATCTACTTTCTGAGCGACCATGAAAGAAGAGTAGAAACCCAGCCCGAAGTGACCGATAATTGCGTCGTCGCCGCTGCCTTGGTATTTTTGAATAAATTCTTCGGCGCTGGAGAAAGCGACTTGATTGATGTATTTTTTTACTTCGTCGGCGGTCATGCCGATGCCGTTGTCGGTAATTGAGAGGGTTTTGTTTTCTTTGTCGATCGCAATGTTGATTTGCGGTTCGCCAATGTCGCCGCTGTATTCGCCGGAACGGGAAACCATTTTGAGTTTGGCAATGGCATCGACAGCGTTGGAAATTAGTTCCCGCAAGAAGACTTCGTGGTCGGTGTATAGCGACTTCTTGATAATCGGGAAAATATTTTCGGTATGGATTGAGATTGTTCCCTGTTCTAAAACTGTCATAATTTTTCGCTAGGTATTTTTTAGGAGTCAGCAGTCAGCAGTCAGCAGTCATTAGTCATTAGTTATTAGTTATTAGTTATTAGTTATTAGTTATTCGTTGCCATGTCCCAATACGGTTCACTTAACACTATTTATGCCCCGGAGATCCCCCTAAATCCCCCTTAAGAAGGGGAGTAGGGGTTGACTTTGAGAGCTTTCTTGTCCCCCCCTTTTTAAGGGGGGTTAGGGGGGATCTGTCTTTAGTGAACCGTATTGTGCCATGTCCAACAAATAAGAAATAACAACTGTCAACTGTCAACTGTCAACTGACTACTGACTATTTAATGATTTTGGGCGATCGCGCTACCTTTTGCCAAAGGGATTACCCGAAATAACTGATTCGGTTTCCCTCACATGGTAACTCACAAAGGCAATCGCAGGAAGAATGTGCTGCCACAGCCCAATTCGCTGCGGGCGCTGAGGCTGCCGCGATGCGCGCGGGCTATGGTTTGGGCGATCGCCAATCCCAGTCCCGATCCGCCGGTATTGCGCGATCGATCGCTGTTGACTCGGTAGAACCGATCGAATATTCGCGCTAAATCTGCCGCCGCTATCCCAATACCCGTATCTTGAACCTGAATTACCGCCTCCTGGTGACTGCAATCTAAAATAACTGTTACTTTTCCCCCAGCCGGAGTGTATTGAATGGCATTAACAATTAAATTAGCAACCAAACGGTAAAGTCGATCGGCATCGCCGACAACATTCAATTGCTGCTGTACGCGCATTTCGGATGTTAGCGCTACCTCTGAGGCGATCGCCACAACTGCCAATTCCTCTACTAAATCGTTAACCAGGTCATTCAAACAACACAACTGAGGGCGATCGGATATCGCTTGAGAATCCATCCGCGCCAACAGCAACAAATCAACCACTAACTGAGTCAATCGGCGGTTTTGGCGCTCTACAGTTCGCAAAATTTCCCGCGCCTCTTTTTCATTCAATTCAGGCATCAACAGCGCCGATTCTACTGTTGCTTGAGATGCCGCTAAAGGAGTCCGCAATTCGTGGGCAGCATCCGCTGTAAACTGTTGGATTTGTCGGTAAGAAGAATAAATGGGTTTCATAGCCAATCCTGCCAATAACCAACTAGCAAAGCCTATCAAAATCAATGCTGTAGGCAATCCTAATTTCAAAACCAATTTCACTGTATTGAGATAATTATTGAAGTCTTGCAGGCTCCGACCAACTTGAAAATATCCCCACTCTTGCTGTGTTTGGGTGTGTAGAGCTACAGAAATTTGGTGATAAACATTGCCTTTGGTGTCAGTTATTGTTTGCCAGTATTGTGAGTTAAATGTCGGTGGAAATTCTTCGGGATAAGCGCCTGCTGTAGCAATCAATTTTCCCGAATAATCAAATAAACGAATATAGTAATAGCTTTGGTTGATAGCGCTTAAAATATGGCGGTTTTGCAGCGGTTCTTTAATGCCGTTAACTCCTATTATGCGGAGGTTGGGCAAAAGCTCATTGACTGTTGGTTCTAGGCGTCCTGGCTGCTGCAATTTGATTTCGAGGCTGTCGTGTAGCGTCCCCGATACCGATTCTAATTCGCGGTCTATGGCGATCCAGTGAGCGTGGGCGATCGCCTTGTATACGCCAAATCCCAACAAGCTTAAAATCAAACCCATTACACCCGCATAGGAAATGGCTAATTGCGATCGAGTCCGGTTAAATAGTTTATTTTGATTCATTTAAACTTAGATTTTATATAATTTAGGACTAAGGCAAACTGTGGCAAATAAGGGTACAATTTTAGGTATGTAGTTGCGCTTCAGCGCTCTTAGCTAGCCCTGTCTGGCGTGTTAAATCTGAACCAGACAAAAAGCCGAAAACCCCTATTTCACGTTCCGATTTTTGAGACTTCAATCAAGGAAAATTGCTTGGGAAAGAGCGCTGAAGCGCAACTACATACCTTTGTAGGCTCGTTACTCACCTTGACACGGCTCAGGGCTCTTAGCTTGGGAAAGAGCGCTGAAGCGCAACTACATACCTTTGTTACTCACCTTGACACGGCTCAGGGCTCTTAGTTTGGGAAAGAGCGCTGAAGCGCAACTACATACCTTTGTTACTTACCTTGACACGGCTCAGGGCTCTTAGCTTGGGAAAGAGCGCTGAAGCGCAACTACATACCTTTGTGCCAGTTGGCCTTAGTCCTCTAATTGTTAAGAACAGGCAAGATGCCTGTTCCACAAAAATTAAATTTTATTGTGGGGGCGACCGGAGAGCCCGCCCTACTTTCAATTTCTCATCCGGTATCCGACGCCGTGTACAGTTTCAATTAAGTTCGCGCCGCCAACTGATTCGAGTTTGCGCCGCAGCAAGCGCACTTGAGCTGCTACTACATTGCTAAAGCTATCTGCACTCGCCTCCCATAGCTGATTCCGAATTTGCTCAGTGGTGATAATTTGGTTGGGATGTTTCATAAAGTATTCTAGCAGTTGAAACTCTTTGTTTGTTAGAGAAATTATCTGGCTGTTACCACTTCGATCGAGATGGCACACAGTTCGAGTTCCGCAATCCAAAACCAGATTCCCTACCTGTAGCTGCTGGGGCTGAATTTGGGGCGATCGCCTCTGCAAAGCCCGCAACCTTGCTAACAGTTCCGCCATCCCGAACGGCTTGACTAAATAATCGTCAGCCCCGGCATCCAATCCCGCTACTTTATCTTCCATCCTGTCTTTTGCTGTCAGCATCAAAACTGGCAAAAAACTATTTTTTCCGCGCAACTTGTGCAGCAGTTCTACTCCAGACAATCCCGGCAGCAACCAGTCAAAAATAGCGAGGGTGTATTGCGTCCACTGGCTGTCTAAATATTCCCAAGCTTCATTGCCATCCTGCGCCCAATCAACTATATATTTTTCCTGTTTTAAGGTTCGCTCGATCGCTTTTCCTAAATCTGGCTCGTCTTCAACTAGCAAAACTCTCATAAGATTAATTTACAGCGGTCAATCTCTATACATTGTTAGCCGCTGACAGCGCCAACCCCCCAACATATAAGCTGACACACTTAGATGAAATCAGCATGAAATTTTCTGAATTCGCAGAAAGAGATGATTATTGATAATAATTGACAACAAGCTGAAAATGTCTTATACTCAAATGCAATCAAATTTTTGAGAATTATTTTCAAGAAGTATGGGAGACTTATCCGATCGCCCCGCCATGAAAAAGGCGGGACACTGGACTCGCCGCCAACTCCTACAGTTAGGAATAGCTGGCACTGGGGTAGCGGGAGGCGCGATCGCACTTCAAAACTTGACTCGCAAACCGACATCAGTCGCGAGAATACCGCCCGTGCCCGCAGATGCACTCACTGTCAGCAATATCAACCCGATGCAAATTGCGCGGGATTTTGATTACGGCACGGTGACGCGCGAAAACGGGCGCACGGTTCGGGAATTTCGCCTGGAAGCTAATACTTCGATCGTCCAACTTAACAGTGCCGTCACTTTCAACACTTGGAACGTGAACAATCGCGTGCCGGGGCCGACATTGAGGGCAACTGAGGGCGATCGTATCCGCGTCATTTTTTATAACAAAGCCGGACATTCTCATTCGCTGCACTTTCACGGCGTTCATACCAGCGAAATGGATGGCGTTAAACCAGTGAGACACGGTTCGGTATTTATTTATGAATTCGATGCCAATCCCTACGGATTGCATCTCTATCACTGTCATATTGCTCCTGTAACTCGCCATATCGGTAAAGGACTCTATGGAATGTTCATCATCGATCCGCCAAAACCCAGACCTCCAGCCGATGAAATCCTGTTAATCATGGGAGGATACGACGTAAACGACGACGAAAAAAACGAACTTTACGCTTTTAACGGGTTGCCCAATTATTACATGAAAAACCCGATCCCTATTTACCGAAATCAGCTAATCCGGCTGTACGTTCTCAACCTAATTGAGTACGAAGCGGCAGTGACTTTTCACCTCCACGCCAACTTTTTTGACGTATATCGCACGGGAATGACTTTAACTCCCAGTGAAAGAACCGATGTCATCACAATGGGAGTAGCTGAAAGACATATTTTAGAATTTACTTACGGCTATGCTGGAAAATATATGTTTCATCCCCATCAAGATGCGATCGCCGAAGCAGGCTGCATGGGGGTATTTGAAGTCATCGCTTAACCCGCATTGCGCTCCCAGAGTGCGACGATTCTAGTTAAGAAAGTGTTAAATTATCTACCAAATTTTCTCACAAATAGGTAGAATTAGGAGCTCGCAATAATTGAGAATATTTCTTAATAACTTGCGAATCCAACTGAACCTAACGTAAAAATAATCAACTGCCATGTTACCATCATTTCGTTTATTACCGACAGCCACTGCTACAGCCATCCTCGTTGCTCTGGCCGGTTGCGGTTCCACCCCCACCGCCAGCAACACCGAGAGCACAGCCTCACCGGGCGCCTCACCCGTCGCGACAGCTAGTCCCGCAGCAACAAGCGGTCACAGCATGAACCACGGAGGAAAGCCCGGCATTAACATCAATACTGCCATTCTTTCGGAGTTAGATAAACTCGAAGCCAAGTTAGGAATACCGGCACTTTCTAACAAAATTCAAGCCAGCCGCCCTTACGGAAAAGTCGAAGAATTGGTTTCAAAAAATGTCATTACTCAAGCCCAATTCGAGCAAATCAAAGACTTAGTAACTATTGAGGATATCGTACTCACAGGCGAAGCCAAAGATGTAGACTACATGACTAAACTCGGCTTGATGAAAGGGCATCTTTTCGTAGCCCAAGAACTCTTGGATCAAGGCAAACCAGACCAAGCCGAACCTCACATCGGGCATCCAGTCGAAGAAATTTATGCCGATGTGGAAGATCAGCTAAACGAGCGTAAAATTCCTGAATTTAAGGCTACTTTAATTAAATTGCAGGATTTAGTTAAAGCAGGTGCAAAAGATCCGGCTCAAGTGAAGGCGGAATTTACCACATCGATGCAAGCTGTAGATGGAGCAATTGCCGCTCTTCCCGAAACGCAGCGCAAAGATCCGAAATTCGTGCTGCAAGTGATTAACGGCTTGCTAGATACAGCTAATTCCGAATACGGAGCGGCAGTTGCTAACGGCAAAATCTCCGCAATTATTGAATACCAAGATTCGCGGGGTTTCGTCAGGTACGCGGAAATGCTGTACAAAGATATTGCCGCTCAAGTGGCTAAAACTAGCCCGGAAACCGACAAAGCAATTGTTGCCAACATGACTGAGCTTAAAACAAATTGGCCTACTGCGATCGCACCCCCCGCCCCCGTAAAAACCACCGAACAAGTCAGCCAGCTAATTAAAACGATCGAGAACGACAGCCAAAAAGTTCTCAAACCAGCCTCCTAAAAAATTAACTCTCATCATCGGCGGTAATTGGTAAATAATCTGCCAATTACCTCCCTCATTAACCAGTCCCATTACCGCAATAAAAAAATGAATTTGGGCGAAGCATTACCCACATTTGTAATCACCCTCCGCGAAGGAGTAGAAGCCGCATTAGTTGTCGGAATTGTTCTAGCTTGCCTCAAAAAATCAGGACAAAGTTATTTAAATTCTTGGGTTTTCGGCGGTGTTGCTGTAGGACTTATCGCCAGCGCTTTGATAGGTGTACTTTTCGGATGGACTATTCAAATTTTATCCGCATCCAATCAGCCTTTTGCACCGATTATGGAGGCGCTGCTAGAGGCAACCTTTGGGGTTTTAGCGATCGCAATGCTGAGCTGGATGCTGATTTGGATGACCAAGCAAGCGCGATTTATGAAAGCCGAAGTCGAAGGCGCCGTGAGTGCCGCCTTAACGCAAAATTCTCATGCCGGCTGGGGCGTATTTAGCTTAGTTTTTATTGCCGTTTTACGCGAAGGATTTGAAACAGTTTTGTTTGTCGTTGCCAAATTTCAACAAGGGATTATTCCTGCGCTCGGCGCTTTGGCAGGCATTCTCTCAGCCACCGGAATTGGCGTCCTTTTGTTCAAATGGGGAGTGAAAATTAATATCCGCCTGTTTTTCAAATATATGGGCATTTTATTGCTCTTTATTGTAGCGGGTTTAGTAGTATCTACTTTGGGACTTTTTGACACCGCAGTCAATACTTTATCGCAAGCAAATCGCGAATCAGCAGCACTGTGTTTCTATTACGAAAGATTTGCCAAAGTCCGCTCTTGCATTCTCGGGCCGATGGTCTGGAATACATCGAAAGTGCTGCCACAAGAACAGTTTCCCGGTTTATTGTTGAATGCGCTGTTTGGCTACACGGATAAGCTCTATGTCGTGCAGGCGCTTTCTTATTTGGTGTTTTTAGGTACTGTCGGTGGCATCTACTTCCAAAGTCTGGCAGGTCGAGTTTTCTTCCCGTTCAAAAAAACACAGGCAACGAAATAGGAAATAAAGTGCGATCGCAATACGATCGGCTTTTTATTGGAAATGCAGGAGGCAGTTGTTTGTTGCTAATAACTAATGCGCCCATAAGTTAGAGCGCATTAGGAAATCAGCTATCTACTGAGTGAATGTAAAACGACCGTCAACTTTTTCTCCGTTAATATCCGCAGTAACTTTCACGGGATAACTTCCTGCATCTTTGCCGGTAAACACCACAGCGTAATGTTTGCCCTCAGCATCGTATTTGAGAGCTAGATTTTGCTGCTTTCCATTCGGCAACTGGACTTGAGCCGTCACTTTGGCGTTAGGAACCGGTTCCTTTTTCTCCCCTTTTTGCAAAAATAAATCTAAATGAGTTCCGCTAGCTTCTTTTTCAGGTACAAACTCTAAATGGTAAGCTCCAGACTCCACCACTTGTCCCCCTTTAGTTGCTGTTGCAGGAGCAGTGGCGGGAGCCGAAGACGCAGGTTGAGAGGCGACAGGAGGGGATGCTGGAGTGCTATTTGGATCGCTTGCTTGGTCGCCTTTACTGCAAGCTCCCAAAAATAACAATCCGACACTACCTAGAACAATTAAATTTGACTTGAGCGATTTCATTGCTTTGACTCCTTTTATTACTATCAACTATCAACTATTAACTATCAACTGTCAAATCTACGGATAAACTTTCAGGTGCGTCGCTCATCAATGGTCGATTTTTGTTTGGGATGGTTGGTAGCGACGCACCCTACAACTGTCAAATCTCACGGATAAACTTTCAGGTGCGTAGCTCATCAATGGTCGATTTTTGTTTGGGATGGTTGGTAGCGACGCACCCTACAACTGTCAAATCTACGGATAAACTTTCAGGTGCGTCGCTCATCAATGGTCGATTTTTGTTTGGGATGGTTGGTAGCGACGCACCCTACAACTGTCAACTCCTTGCTGACTGACAGTAATTAGAAAATATCACACATTAACTACCTTCCCGTCTTCAACAACTGGCTGAGGTTGTTGAGGTCGTAAAAAATGCCCAAATTGAGCATACAAAGCTGGTAAAACTAACAGAGTCAAGCCAGTAGAAGTAAATAATCCTCCTAAAACTACTACTGACAGCGGTTGCAAAATTTCCTTGCCCGCCCCGCCTTCAAAGACTAAAGGTGCTAAACCCAAAGCTGAAGTTAAAGCGGTCATCAGGATGGCGTTGAGCCGTTCCATCGAGCCTTGAATAATTGCTTCCTTAAAAGGCAGTCCTTCGGCAAACTTAGAGTTGTAGTTGTCTACTAATAACAAGCCGTTGCGGGTAGCAACGCCGAATAATGTGACAAAGCCAACCAGGGAAGCTACGGAAATTATACCGCCCGTCAAAGCAACCGCAATTACTCCTCCTACTAATCCGATCGGCAAATTAATCATGATCGTAGCAGTTGAAGCGATCGACTTGACGGACAAGTACATCAATACTGTAATTACCAAAAAGGCGATCGCGCTAAACACCATAATATTCTGCGAAGCCCTTTGTTCCGCCTCAAATTGACCCCCGTACTGGATAAAATAGCCAAAAGGCAACTGCACCTCTCGTTTGACTTTAGCTTGAATTTCATTCACAACCGATCGCAAATCCCTACCTTTAGCATTCGCCGCCGCCACAATCAGCCGGGAAACATTCTCGCGGTTAATCGTATTTGGGCCCGTACCGTATTTGACCGTCGCAACTTGGGCGAGGGGAATCTTGTTGCCGCTGGGAGTATCAACCAACAAATTCTGAATAGTTTCTAAGTTATTTCTAGCTTCAGGCTGCAACCAAACAACTAAGTCAAAAGTTTGCTGCACCTCCAAAACTTGAGAAACAACCTTGCCGTTTAAAGCTGTTTCAATTATTTCTGAAAGTTCTCCAATCTTTAAACCGTATCTACCCGCAGCTTGACGGTTAAACTTAATTTGAATTTGTGGCACTGGCATCTGGGGTTCGAGTTGCAAATCCACAATTCCCTCAACTGTTTTCATTTGCTCTTCAACTTGGGCACCGATGCTGCGAAGTTGCTCCAAATCCGGGCCAAATATTTTGACAGCAATCTGACTTCTGACACCCGATAAAACCTCATCCATCCGGTGAGAAATAAAACCGCCGATATTGGGTGCAACTCCCGGCAATTTAGCAAATTCCTGCCGCAGCGATTCCAAAGTTTTCGGCCTGTTTTTCATCCCAGCCTCGCTCAAACCGATATCGATGTGAGCTAAATTGACTCCCGCAGCATCCGCATCTCCCGGAGCTCTGCCCGATCGCACTTGCACGTATTCAAACCTGGTATCATCCTTAAGTGCATCTTCAATAGCAAAAGCCGCGCTATCTGTTGTCTCCAAAGACACACCCGGATACAGCAGAATAGTATTCACCAAAGTTTGCTCCTGAAACTCCGGCAAAAACACCCGTCCAAAGGATGGCAAAATAATTAGTGCAGCCACCATACTAGCAGCAGCTAAAGCTAAAATAATCCCCGAATAGCGCATTGACAATTTTATCAAATAATGATATATTTTCTTGCAAAACCTCGGCAGCCAAGGTTCTTTAGCACTCATGCGTTTGTTAGGCAACAAGATAGCGCAAAGGGCCGGAGATATTAACAGGGATTCCAGACTAGAAATCACCACAACTACCAGATAAGTAATCCCCATAGGCGTAAAAATTCGACCTTCTACACCGGGCAAAGTAAAAATTGGCGAAAACACCACAATGCCAATTACAGTCGCTCCAATTAACGAATCGCGCACCTCCTGACTGCCGTCAAAAATCACATCCATCACCGGGCGCGGATGAACAGAAGACGTATTTTCTCTCAAATTGCGGTAGGTATTTTCCGCATAGACGATCGCATCGTCGATCGCAGTGCCGATCGCCACCGACAAACCCCCCAAAGTCATCGTATTCAGCCCCAGCCCCAGCCAATACATCGCCAGCAGCGCCAACAGCCAAGTCAGAAAGAAATCCAGCAAAACAACCGCCAGAGTGCGCCAATTCATCAAAAACGGGATGAGAATAAGGGTGACAATGATGCTGCCTTCAACTAAAGCCGATCGCACATTCTCCACCGAGGAATTGATATATTCTTCCTGTCGAAAAGTGACAGTAACTTTAATATCTTTCGGCAGAGCTTGCTGCACCTCAGCCATTGCGGCCTCAACCGCTTTAGTTACCGTCGGAGTATCAGCAACTGGCTGTCTGTTTACCATCACAATCACAGCTTTTTTGCCGTTAAAACTGCCATCGCCCCGCTTAATTGCAGCACCAATCTTGACATCAGCTACATCACCAATTCTGACGGGTGTTCCGTGGCGAGATGCGATCGCCGATTGCTGCAAATCTTCCACAGACTCAATCCGCCCCACCCCCCGGATTAAAGTTTCGCGATCGGGCGTAATTAAATACCCCCCCGGCGCGTTAACATTCGCAGCAGCCGCCGCTTCAGCAACTTGCTGCAACGACACATTAAAAGCTTTCAACTTGGCAGGTTCTACTAATACTTGATACTGCCTTTCTTCGCCGCCGTAAGCCACCACTTGAGCAACGCCATTCACTGCCAAAAGCCGATTTGTGACTTGCCAATCAACCAGGCGGCGCACTTCCATCAAAGAAGTAGTTTCTGATGTAAAAGCATAGGTAATAACAGTGCCAACAGGAGAAGTTGTGGGAGAAACTTGCGGTGTTTCTACCCCAGCCGGGAGTTTGCTTTGAGCTTGCTGCAACCGTTCTGTTATCAACTGCCGCGCTTGATAAATTTCAGTTCCCCAATCAAAGATTACCTTAATCGCAGAAAGGCCCACAGCCGAAGACGATCGCACTGCTGTCACCCCAGGAGTTCCGTTAATGGCACTTTCGATCGGCAGTGTTACCAAAGACTCGATTTCTTCCGGTGCGAGGCCCGGTGCTTCCGTCTGAATTTCGACTTGCGGGGGTGCAAAAGGCGGGAAGACATCAAGGGACATTTGGGGGATGATAGAAAATGTCCACAGACTAACAATAATGGTGGCGACAACGACTAGCCAGCGGCGCTTAATTACCCATCTGAGAATAGTGCTGAACATTTAATAATTTGGGAATTGGGCATTGGGAATTGGGAATTGGGAATTGGGAATTGGGAATTGGGAATTGGGAATTGGGAATTGGGAATTGGGAATTGGGCATTGGGAATTGGGCATTGGGCATGGGGAATGGGGCCTGAAAAAAAACAGCTATCCGTGTATCCGTGTTTTCCGTGTCGTGCTGTTATTTTAAGCTCTTTAGTTCTGTCTCTTGAGTTTTAACGCGATGGTTGTCATTGTGTAACAGCAATTCATCGTTTAATGTCGGTGCAGAGACAGAAAAACTATTGTTTCCAGAATCTGCTGCTATTGCTGGCAATTTGCGCCGATTTCCCCACAACACGCCGGCTGCAAAAGTCAAAGATACGATCGCAAATCCTCCCCCGATTCCCGCCCACCATAAAAACACGGGTAAATTATTAAAATTAACCTCTGTTACCTTTGGAGTTGCCTCTTTCTTTTCCTCGCTTGAGGATGGCTTGCTGCCGCCCCGCAGAGATTGGGCGTAAAGTTGAGGTGCTCGCTGCGTTACTATCAAATCTCCCTCGAATAAACCCCTCTTCACTTCAACTAAATCTCCCGCCGTTTGACCGAGTTCAATGTCAACCGCTTGATAAGCATTGCCATTTTGGACGTAAACGGTTTTTTTACCGCTAACATCGACTACCGCCGCACTCGGAATTGCTAAAATATTTGTGGCAGTTTTGTCGGTTAAAATCTCCAACTCAGCAAACAGTCCCGGCTTTAATTCGCCGTTAATGTTATCTAGTTCTGCTTTCACCGGCACAACTCGCGTTTCTCCTTCCACGGATGAGCCAATTAAGGTGATTTTTCCCTTGAAAGTACGATCGCCCAAATTAGCAACTTTCACCCTGACTTCCTGGCCCTGTTTGACTTGATTCAGGTCTTTTTCGTAAATGTTGGCTGTGGCAAAAACGCGGCTGTCATTTAACAGGCTCATCAGCGGTTTTTCAGCGTTTACTGACTCTCCTGGGGTGATTTCGCGATCGGCTACCGTGCCCGAAATCGGAGCAACTACGGTAACGAGTCCTCGATCGCTCGCAACAGTTCCTAATTGTTGCAGCCGCGCTTGATAGGCTGCGTCAGCCAAGCGAATGCGCGACTGAGCGACTTCGACGGCAGTTTTGCCGCGTTTGAGTTGGTTCTCGGCTTCTAGGACTTCCCGGCGGCTCAGAGCTCTGGTAAGTTGAGATTTTGCTTCCGCTACGAGGCCTTGAGATTCCCGCAATTCCCGCATTGGGAGGTCTACTTCGGCTTGTTTAATTTCGGTTTCGGCTTTGATAACTTCTGGACGGCTTTTGGCCTTAGCAACAGCGGCTTTTGCTTCCGCGAAGTGGGCTTGCGATTCCAGCATTGTCCGCCGCGCGATCGCCCCTGATGCCACCAACTCTCGATCGCGATCGAACTGTTCTTTAGCAATAGTTAATTCTGTTTCTGCCCGCGCTATTTCGGCTTGCGCTATTTCAACTTGACGCTGATAATTTTCTTTAGCCGCTTGCACAACTGAACGCTTGTTTACTAATTCTTGTTCTCGCTGGTACTGCTGAGTTACCGCTGTCAATTGGGTTTCGGCTTGGGCGATTTCTGCTGCGGATATTTGAAGTTGGCGATCGTAATTTTCTCGTGCTAGTTTGAAATCTCCTTCCGCTTGCTGCAAATCTGCCTCAGCTTCGGCGCGTTTCGAGAGAGATTCAACCCGCAACTGTCCTAATTCTGAACTCGATAAAACCGCAACGGGTTCACCTTTTGATACTTTGTCCCCAGGCTTAACCAGCAACTCTACTACTTTGCCAGCAACAGGAGCCGTAACTTCGACTTTTTGGTTGGGTAAAGCTTCAATTTGTCCAGTGGTTTTAATGCCGATATCTAGTCGCTGGCGGGCGGCAGGGGAGATTTTAATTCCTAACCGTTTTGCTGTTTCGGCATCCACAGAAATAGCAGCAGGAGTTTGAGGTGTTTCGCTGCTTTGGTGAAATTCATTTCCGTGGCCAGCGTGGGCAAAAACTGCGGCCGGAGATGTAAAGAATGCAAGGCTGATAATTAACCCAGAAATTCGGCAGAGCTTTATTGGGGGCATGATTGAGTAGGGGCGAATCTGAACTCACATTTCAGTTTTGCAGATAAATATGAAATCAGGATGAAATAGGTTAAATAGACCTCTTGCAAAAATAACTAGGACGGGCAAGATGCCCATCCCACAAAGTTTTTTTTCTTGTGGAATGGGCATCTTGCCCGTTCCAGAATTTGATTAAAAGGATTTTTGCAAGAGGTCTATTGTTGGTGAACCCGCCCCTACAGATATTTTGATTAATTAATCCAGCCCGTCACTACTGTTTGTACCAAGCTTGCCGCCACTGTTTCATTTGTTTAATTTCTTGGTTTTGCGAAGTCAGAATTTCTTGAGATAATGTCTTTATTTCGGGGCGTTTCGACTTATTCAAAGCATCTTGGGCCATCACTAAAGCTCCTTCGTGGTGGGGAATCATCGCATTGAGAAATCGCAAGTCAAATTGGTCGTCAGCGGCCCCTAAATCCATGCTCATCATCATGCTTTGCATTTGTTGGGGTGTCATTGCCATCATGTGACCCATTTGAGCGTGGTAAGCCATTGGCGTACTGCTGGCTTTGGCATACCAAGTTTTTCGCCACTCTTTCATTTGATTGATTTCGCGGTTTTGAGCGGCAATTATATCAGTGGCAAGTTTTTTCATTTCGGGGCGTTTGGATTGTTTCAGCACATCTTGAGCCATGTTTACAGCACCTTGATGGTGTACTGTCATGCCATCAATAAATCGCAAATCGTAGTCGGCATCGGCAGGGCCTAAATCCATTGACATATTGTGATTCGTGCCGTGATTCATGCCACCCATGCCGCCTTGTGCCGCGTCTTGCTTGTTGTTTGCTTCGGTTGCTGCGGTAATATTTGGGGCTTGAGTTTGGCTGGAAGGGGCTTTTGAACAAGCTGCTAGCACTCCGGTGCTCAGGGCGGCTGCGGCGGTCAATATCAGCGCTGCAAAGCCTGTTTTTAATGAAATTGGTTTCATATTTTATATCCTTAAAACTGCTATTTATCTTCAGTTTTTCACAGATAAATGAAATTAGGATGAAATTTTTGATTCGGAGTTGCAAGGAATTATTAGACTTCTTGCAAAAATCCTTTTAATCAAATTCTGGAACGGGCTCTCCGGCCCATTCCACAAGAAAAAATAACTCTTGTGGGATGGGCATCTTGCCCGTCCTAGTTATTTTTGCAAGGAATTATTGCTGTGCCGTCGATCGCACTTTAGTTTAAGATTGACTTGACTCGCTTGAACCTAAGCTGTGGAGCATTTAAACCACTAACGAGGCCTGTAGGGTGCGTCAGCTATAACTTTAAGAGCTTTCTTGTCCCCCCCTTTTTAAGGGGGGTTAGGTAGGGTGGTTTTATTGTCATCAGAAAAATTAGGTACGTAGTTGGGCTTCAGCCCTCTTTAAACGTATATATAAAGAGGGCTGAAGCCCAACTACGTACCTTGATTAAATATTACAGCAAGGGGCCGTGGCACCCTACAATACTAGGACGGGCAAGATGCCCATCCCACAAGAAAAAATAACTCTTGTGGAATGGGCCGGAGAGCCCGTTCCAGAATTTGATTAAAAGGATTTTTGCAAGAGGTCTAATACTTACAGTATTACTTCTGTTTGATTACTACCAAAGTAATGTCATCAAATACTTTTTGCTCCCCGATGTATCGCCGCACGTCGTCAATCACAGCTTGCTGGATTTCTGCTGCTGACTGTTCCCTGTTAAGCGCAACAACTTCAATCAATCGCTGGATACCGTATTGATTTCTATTCATATCAAAAGCTTCGGTAATTCCATCTGTGTAGAGTACGACAACATCCCCGGAATTTAACTGTATTTCAGCAGTAGCAATAAAATCGGTAATGTCGGCTTCCAAGGCGATCGGAAAGCCTAAATCTATGGTATCAATCCGCTCTATTTCGCCGCTGGAACGCACGAGAATCACTTCTTCGTGCTGTCCGCTCAAACGCAGGGTGTTGTCCCGATATTCCAGCAAAGCAAGGCTCATGTTTTTACCGGAATTCATGCGCTCTACGTTGTTAAAAAGCGTTTGGTTGACTGTCTGCAATAATTTTACTGCGTCGGTTTCACTGTGGGTTAACAAAGTGCGAATTGCTGTTTGCGCCATAATCATTAACACGCCACTTTCTAAACCGTGTCCGGTCACGTCGCCGATGCCAATTGTGGCTTGACCGCCGTGATTTAGTACGTCGTAATAGTCGCCGCCAACTTCATCGGCCGGTTCCATGAAGCCAGCAATTTCTAGCCCTTCAATTGATTCTAATTCCTGCTGTTTCGGCAAAATCATTTGTTGCAGGCGGCGGGTTATGTCGAGTTCGGCACTCATGCGAAGGTTTTCTACTTTTAGCCGATCGTTCAAAATCAATATTTCTGCATTAGCTTGGGCTAATTGTGCGGTGCGCTCTTCTACTTTTCGATCTAGGGTTTGGTACAAAATGGCATTTTCTAAGGCGATGGAGGCTTGGGAAGATAGGAGTTTTAAAACTTCTAGCCGCGCTGGGGTGAATACTTTTTCGGCTCGGTTGTTTTCTAAGTAAACTACTCCCATGAAGCGACCTTGATTGATGATGGGCGTGCAGAGGATGGATTTGGTTTGATGGGCGACAATATAGGGGTCGGTGGCAAACATCGCCTCGGTGGTGGCATTGTCTAAGACGGCACTTTTTTGGGTTCTTTCTACATAGTTGATGACGCTCATGGGGAGGACTTCGGCGAGGGGCTGATGGGGAATGAGTGAGAGGGTGATGTTGTTGCCTTCGACTTGTCCGACGGCTTCTACGGTGAGTGTATTTGAGTGTTTTAGCAGCAAATATCCGGTTCGGGCTCCGGCATTTTCAATGGCGATTTTGATTAGTTTTGCTAGCAATTCACTGAGGACGATTTCGCTGGAGATGGCTTGGGCGGCTTTGAAGACGGAGGCTAGGTCAAATCCTTCGGAATTGCCGCTGCTGGTGATGATGGTGGCTAAGGTGAGGCTGGTTTCTGGGGGTTTTTGAGCGTTGATTTTGGCGAAGAATTGCGGATATCGGGTTTCTAAGTCTTTGACTTTGGCTTTTGCTCCCCAGCGGATGTAGCAGTAGTATGCTTCTAGGAGGAAGAAGCGGGCCATGTTTTCTTGGCCGCGAGTTAGGTGAAATTCTCCGGTGAGTTCGTTGGCGAGGGCTTCTTCTTGGGTGTATTGCTGTTCTCTGGCACCGGTGATGGCGGCATCGTAGAGGGTGATGGCTGCGGGGTAGTCTCCTAAAATTCGCGCTTTTTCGGCTTCTACTAGGTCATATTTGTGTTGGTAGTTGGCGGGGCAGTTGTTGGCCCAATGTCTCATTGTTTGTTGATTGGTGGCTACTTGTTCGAGATATTCTCTCTGTTCGGTTTCGCTGACGTTGGGATATTGAGCGAGGAGGCTGAGGGAGTAGTAAAAGTTGAGTTGTGCTGTCACCAGCATCCCTCGAACTGGTCCTTTATATTTATCTGCTTGTCGAGCATTTTCAATGGCGGCTTCGCGTTCTTGAAATAAATATGAAAGCAAGGTTTTAAAAGCGTATATAAAAAATAAGTTATAATAGTTATTTATTTTTAATGCAGCTTCAAGAGACTCTTTTTCATTATATTGATCGCCAGTTAACTCAGTTGGTCGGTTTGACTCACCCAGTAAACTTAAGTAAAGTTGTCGATACATCTTAATAGCTTCAAAAGAATGAGATTGCTTGAGTTTGCCAATCAAAGATACATACTCTCTGGTTTTAATATCAAGCAAATCTAAGTCATTGCCCGCAAAGAATATATGAAGATTATTTAGTAGAATTGCATAGCAGGCATACTCTAAATTGCCTGTTTCTAGCCCACTATTAAAACCCTCTTGCAAAGAGTCTATGGTATCCCTAACATGGTCTTTCCAGTGTCTAATATATGAGTTAAAGCACTGTAGAACAATTACTTTTATATTTTTGGCATTAAATTGCTCCAGCAATCTTAAAGATAACTGACCAAATCTATATCCTGAATCAATATCTCCAGCAGCAGTCAAAAAGACACCATAATGAACGTAAACGCCAGCAGCTAAGGGAGGATTGCCGTAAGTTAAGCAGATATCCACCATTGCAAATAAAAGCCGAGACAGTAAGTCAGGATTCGTAATATAAGCAGCAGGAGTAACTGTTAAAAGAATCCGAATTGCAGCAAAATGATAAGGATCTGTCATTTCTGGAAGGTCGGCTAAATCCTCAATTTGTTTATTTTCTTCTGCTAGCTTTATAGCAATTGCCTGAATCAAGAATCCGGGATCTTCCGACATTTGAGACAGCGATATCCCTAATTTTTCCAGAACTTCCAGCCCTGTCTCTATTGCTTCTAAAAGTCTATATTGAGAAATATAAGACTGAATTTTTACCTCGTAAACTTTCACCCTATCCAAAAGCGTTTGCGCCTCTTGCAGCACAACTTCTAAAAGCTGTTCTGCTCGTGCAAAATTACCGTTTAAATATTCAGCTTCTACGGTTTCCACATAGATAGGCAGCGTCAAGTCATAATCGCTTTGCCAACTATCGGCAGCCAGCAGTTCCAAACTGAGATTAAAATAATTAACAGCCGCTTCAAAGGCTGCGGATGCTTTAGCTTTTTGACCGGCAATCAAGTTAAGTTCTGCTAACAGGTTTTTGTCTGACTGGGCGGCCAGTAGCGGTGATTCGTCTGCGGTTGTCTCTATGCCAAAATTCAATTGATTGACTAGGGCAAAAATATTGTTTTTGCGTTCTTCTGGTGTGGTATTTTGCAGCAGCAGTTGACCGATTTGGAAGTGAGTTGATTTTTTCTCGGTTTCGGGAATCAGAGAATAGGCAGATTGCTGCACTCTGTCGTGCAAAAATTTGTAATCTACTTTCACATCTTGCAGCCGCACTGATTCGGATTCTGACTCGACAAATACCAGGGGAATTTTGTAGGCTTCTGAAAGGGGCAAAATCAAACCCGCCTGAAGCGCCGGCCACAACTGCGCCCCCGTTACTAATTCTGATACTTCGTTGACAACGGCTAAAACATCTAAGTTGAAAGTGTTGCCAACGCAAGCGGCAAGTTTTAAGGTTTTTTGAGTAACCTCTGGCAGTTTTTGAATGTTTCTGGCAATGAGTTCGACTACGTTTAAATCGGTAATGCCAATGGCTTGGATTGCCTCGATATCCCATTGCCATTTGTCGCTGCTGGCTTCGTAATGCAGCAGGTTTTCCAAGGCGAGGGTTTTCAGGAGTTGGGTTAAAAAGAAAGGGTTGCCTTGGGTTTTGCTAAACAAAAGTTCGGAAAAGGATTGAATGCGTTTTGTGGCTGCGGATTCATTGAGAGTATCGGCTATCAGTTGGCTAACGTGATTTAGGGCTAAAGGTTGGACGGTGATGTTGTTGAGATTAGCCCCGGATTCGCGGATTTTTTCTAAGGTTTGAATTAAGGGGTGAGTGGGGCTGACTTCGTTATCGCGATATGCTCCAATGATTAACAAATATTGGCTGTCGGAGTCGCTCATCAGCAGTTGCATCAGTTTCAGGGAGGCTGAATCTGCCCACTGCAAGTCATCTAAAAAAATGACCACGGGGTGTTGGGGCTGGCAAAAGACTTTGAGGAATTGTTGGAAAACTCGATTGAAGCGGTTTTGTGATTCTGTTGGTCCTAATTGCGGCACTTCTGGCTGGGGGCCGATAATAAATTCTACTTCGGGGATGACATCAATAATTACTTGGGCGTTGGGGGTGAGGGCTTCTAAGAGTTGATGTTTCCAACTGGCAATTTCGGCGGCATTTTCTGTGAGTAATTGGTTGATTAAGGCTTGAAATGCTGTGATGATGGCTGAGTAGGGAATGTTGCGGTTAAATTGGTCGAATTTGCCGGAGATGAAGTAACCTCGCTGGCGGAGTATGGGTTTGTGAACTTCGTTGACGATGGCGGTTTTGCCTATGCCGGAATAGCCGGAAACTAGGATCATTTCGGCTGCGGTTGGAACCCCCCCGGCCCCCCTTAGTAAGGGGGGGGTAAGAGGGGAGGATTCTGGTTCTGAAGCGTAGGTTTGATCCCCCCCGGCCCCCCTTAAGAAGGGGGGGGTTAGAGGGGAGGGGGATTCTGGTTCTGAAGTGTAGGTTTGATCCCCCCCGGCCCCCCTTAAGAAGGGGGGGGTTAGAGGTGTTGGGGTTAGAGGTGTTGGGGTAAAAGTGGATTGGCTGATTCTTTCAAAGGCGGCTAGTATTTCTATTACTTCTTGTTCGCGGCCGTAGAGTTTTTGTGGAATCAGGAGTTGGCTACCTTTGTCGCGGGTGGCTATGGCAAAAGGTGCTGTTGTTCCCGCCGCCAGCAACTGATTTAAACAAGTTTCTAAGTCGAATTTTAATCCCGCTGCACTCTGATATCTCTCTTCTGCATTTTTAGCTAAGAGTTTCATGACAATATCGGAAATAACTTGGGGAATTTCTCTGATTTCACAAAGTGGTACAGGCTGTTTGGCTAAGTGACAATGTATTAATTCCATTGGGTCTTCAATGGCAAAAGGTAACTGACCCGCGAGCATTTCGTATAAAGTCACTCCTAAAGAATAATAGTCGGTTCGGTAATCGATCGAGCGGTTCATCCGCCCGGTTTGTTCCGGGGAGAGATAGGCGAGAGTACCCGCCAGTTCTGAGGGGTTGCTCGCAGATTGATTTTCTTGTTGCAGGCGGGAGGAAATGCTAAAGTCAGTGAGTTTAACTTCGCCTGTGGCAGAGTTGATAATAATATTTGCCGGTTTAATATCTTTGTGAATAATCGCATGGCTGTGCAAATAATCTAAGGCATCTATTAAGATAATGGCAATTCTCAGAACTTCTGTTAAAGGGAAGGTTTGGTTAGTAAGTAACTGGTCGAGGGAGGAGCCGCCAAAATCTTCTAAGATCAGGGCAAAGCTGTTACGATAGTTTTCTAGGCTGTAGACTTTGGTGATGCTGGGAAAGTCTAGGGCTTGGGCAATTTTGTATTCATTTCTGAGGCGGGTGACTTCTTCTAGGGTGGGGTACTCGGATTTGAGGAGTTTAACGATAACGGGTTGGTTGTCTGCTTCGCGGTAGCCTCGATAAACCAGACTTTTTACGCCGCTGTGAATTTCTTGTACAATGCGATATCCGTTAAGTCCGAGCATAGTTCGTGCGCTAGTTGGTTATTTGCTTGTTAGTAATGTTAGCCGATCGGGAGTGAAAAGCCCTGTGTGACAGGGAAAGTCCGTAAAAATTTACATATTATTCTACCATTAGACCTCTTGCAAAAGTCCTTTTAATCAAATTTTGGAACGGGCAAGATGCCCATTACACAAGAAAAAAACTTTTTGTGGGATGGGCATCTTGCCCGTCCCAGATATTTTTGCAAGAGGTCTATTATCA
>NZ_JAUBWA010000007.1:25503-37775 GCF_036702825.1 Microcoleus sp. A003_D6
AAAGGCTGTAGGGGCGGGTTCGCCAACAATATATAACGATAACCAACAATCTAAATAAACCCGCCCAACCCCACCAATCGCCCATCAAAAGGCTGTAGGGGCGGGTTCGCCAACAATATATAACGATAACCAACAATCTAAATAAACCCGCCCAACCCCACCAACCGCCCACATCAACCAGAAATTTGCATCGAATATTACAATGTGGATGATGATTGTTCGTTGGGTGGGGCGGGTTTTCGAGATTGTTTGTTTTTGGCGATTATGGTTGGCGAACCCGCCCCTACAGCATTGAGGATGATACAATTCCCAGTCAAAGGGAAATGATATTATTTCTATCGATCGAAAAAGGGCGATAGCCAGTTGCCTAGACTCCGAAGCGTTGGGCTTTGCCGACTGTAAGGCAGGGCGCGGTCAGTAGTTGCGGATCGAAACTGTAGAGAACGCATCTATCATATAATAAAAGCAAAATCTATATTTCCCAAAAAAGGGAACCAGGAGACAATTATGGCATTTCCCCAGGATTGGAAAAGTTGGGAAGCACAAATAGCCCGACTGATTGCTCAAGCATGGTTGGACGAAGCTTTGTATAACCGCCTACTCAACGAGCCCGCAGCCACGCTGCGAGACAATGGGTTAATTCTGGAAGATTTCGTAGAAGTCCAAGTAAATCAGAGTCCGAATGCAGTTCCCGTCCTTCGAGGTACTGAAGGGGAGACGGTTATTTACGAACTGCCCCTACCTCCCAAACCCGATAATCTGACAGACGCAGAGATTAGCAGTTGGCTTGAGGGGCGGGCTAAGACATTCCCAGGCGGAATTAATGCCTGTTGCTCCTAAAGTCCCTTTAGCTTGTCTCAAGCTGCACCTTTAGCTTGCCAGTTTTTCGGCCCCGCTTGTCTAGTCACAGCGGGGCCACTTCAGGAGAGTTGGTGTTTCTGGGGTTGACAAGCGGATGCGACTGCTGTATTTTTGCAATTAATTGCCCGAACAAGATTAACTCCATCTACCAGAGGAATATATTATGTCAGTTTTGCAACAAGAGTTGACGGTTAGCGAACTGGAAATGTCAAAGGCGATCGCCCTGGCTTGGTTAAGTGGTGTTGCTGAAGGTACGATGATTGGTGAAATGCCATTGCCTGCGAAACCCGATAATTTGATAGAGGAACAGATTAGCAATTGGATTGATGGGCGGACTGAGATATTACCAGGCGGACTTAGGATCTGTTGCTCCTAAAGTTCCTTTAGCTTGTCTCAAGCTGCACCCGTAGCTTGCCAGTTTTTCGGCCCCGCTTGTCTAGTCACAGCGGGGCCGCTTCAGAAGAGTTGGTGTTTCTGGGGTTGACAAAAGGACGCGACTGTTGTATTTTGGCAATTAATTGCCCGAACAAGATTAGGTTTATCTAACAGAGGAATACATTATGTCAGTTTTGCAACAAGAGTTGACGGCGAGTGAACAGGAAATGTCAAAGGCGATCGCCCAGGCATGGTTAAGTGGAACTCTCTAGTTGCAGCGGGGGCGATCGAAGAGATTTAGCTTTTCGGGCGATCGACTATACTTAATTTATAGATTTAAATTTTTAAGAGTATGGAAACCGTAAATATCGATCGAGCTAAAACGAATCTCTCAGAACTATTATCCCGTGTAGAACTTGGAGAAGAAATCATTATTTCAAACGGATCTATCCCAATAGCAAAGTTAGTTCCGTTTCGTAGTTCATCCAATCGGCGACTTAGTTTAGGGCAAGATCGAGGGATATTTATTGTGCCAGAGGACTTTAACGCTCCTTTACCAAAAGAGATTTTGGCAGCATTCGAGGGAGAGGAAAAGTGAAGCTTTTGTTGGATACGCAGTGTTGGTTGTGGTGGTTTGCCCAACCAGAAAGATTGAGCGAGGAGGCGATCGTACAAATTGTTGATGAAACGAACGAATTGTGGTTTTCTGTTGCTAGTATTTGGGAAATAGGTATAAAGTTGCGATCGGGATACAGCAGATTCCATGTATATACGGTACACACAATCTTGTCGCAAGTAAGGTGCGTCGCCACCAGTCAACCTACAAGTTCCATTTAACCTCTCACAGCGACGCACCCTACAAAACTCTCTAAATCTCAACCGCAGTAGTAGGGTGCGTCGCTGGTCGAATCGAAAGTAAGTAACGAGAATTGTTGGTAGCGACGCACCCTACAAGGGCTGATTAGCTGGTCGCCGTCTTCCGGGTGACAATTAATAGTCCTTATTTTTCCGAACCTACTTCCCTTATTTTTTGAGTCATAACAGCTACAACCCTTGGAAATTCGTAACACCCCCTGGAATTAGGGGCAAAATGCCCAAATTAACTTCCGCTATTTTCCGAAATCGCTTCCGTTATTTTGAAACCAGCAGAGATCCACTCGTCAGCTAGTGCGTAACTGCGGACTCTTGCCCCAGAACCCACCAAAACCGGATAAATCAAATTATCTTCAGTCCACTCTTGCAGCCATTCGCGGGCAGTCTTGTCCGAAATCCCAAACCAGGGCGCAACATCTGAAACACCGATAACAAAGGGATTTTCCACTCCATCCAAAACCCTTGCCAAAAGTCGCGTGAGGAGTTGCTGAGAACGACGCGATAGTTCTTCCCAGGGTAAGGCATCAGCAGCAGCACCTTGATAAAGAGATTTAGCTTTAGCTTGCAGTTCATCCGCCGCACGGGCCATCGTCTCCACAAAATAAACCAGCCAGGGAGTATGGTCTGGGTCATGGCGACCTTCATAAAAGTCCACTGGTAGCCCCATCTGCAAAGAACTGTAATAGCGATCGCGATCGGCATTAAAATACTCATCAAACGAGAAAAACCCCCGCATTCGGTAGCCGGAACGCCACAGTTCAGCAGTAGCCAGAAGTCTCCCCGTGCGACCGTTCCCGTCGTTAAATGGGTGGATGCTGAGGAAGCGGTGGGTGAGGATAGCCGCACGGATAGGGGCTGACAATTCTGCTGCTGCTGTTGAAGATAGCCAATCGACTAATTCCCGCATTAGCACAGGTACGTCCCCCGGTTCAGGCGGCCCGTAATCGATCGCCCGCGTAACTGTATCCACCACCGGACATTCTGTAATGCGATACTCGCTTTTGCTACCCCGCCGCCCGCGACCGCGTACAATAACAATGCGGTGCAGTTCTTTGATAAATGCTTCTGTAATCGGGGTTTGGGCTTCAGCGAATTCTTCAACTCGGTCTAGGGCTCGCCAGTAGTTGCGGACTTCCTGTTCAGCATCACTGCCAGTGCGCGAACTCCTCGCGATCGCACGTCGCACCGCCGCTTCATCCAAGGGATTACCCTCAATTTGTGTCGAACTGCGGGTACTTCGTTGCAAAGCATCGTGGCGCAGGCGTAGAGTCGTATCAGGTGGCAGCGGTAGCACGTCGATGACAGCCCGCGCCGCCTCGATAACTCCCAAATGCGTGACGAGATCGTGACTATAGGAAAAGCGGGGAACAAAACTCATGTACTAATAGTATACTTTGCCGTTGAACGGGCTGAGTTGTTTTCCAGAGGGGGTTGACAAGAGAACGCGACTGTTGTGTAATAATTCTATCAATTTGACCGCTCAAGATTTAGGTGTATCTACCAGAGGAATATATTATGTCAGTTTTGCAAGAGTTGACGGCGAGTGAACAGGAAATGTCAAAGGCGATCGCGCAGGCCTGGTTAAGTGGAGTTCCTGAAGGTACGGTGATTGGTGAAATGCCCCTACCTCCTGCCATAATGTAATAAGATAAGTAAACTCGGAGGCTCAATCGCGATGTACGTAACTTCCGACAAATCAATGGGTAAAGTTTTAACAACGCTGACCGTCAAAAATCGTATTGATGAAGCTAACGCAGCCAAAGGGCTGATTTCCCCCAATCAAATACGTTCCATCACACTAAATAACGTTTTGGTAGATACGGGTGCAACTACATTATGCCTGCCAGCTTGGGCGATCGCACAACTCGGTCTTGAACTGCTTAAAGAAGTAGATGTTGCTACTGCAACTGGACTTAGCAAAGCACGAATTTTTCAGGATGCCAAAATATCTTTATGTGGTCGAGAAGGCACTTTTGAATGTTTAGAATTACCAGGAGGTCGAGATGCTTCGATCGGGGTAATTCCCCTAGAAGCTTTGGGATTAGAACCAGACCTACGCAACCAAACTTTAAGGGTTTTACCTTCTGAATCTGTAGATACGTACTTGACAATTCTGTAGAAGATATACAAACTTCAGTAAATCGATCCATTCAAAAATTATATTAATACCCTTCAGGATGCTCAACCAACCAAAGTTTAAAAATTGCTTCACAGTCGAAATCGTCAAATCAGTCGGAGTATTCCTAATCTCCGAGTCAGATTCCTTCGTCCTCTCAGGCCACCTTTACGAACTATTAACCCCCTTAATTAACGGCCGCAACACCGCCGACGAAATCGTCAACCAACTGCGAGGTCAAGCCTCACCCCCAGAAATTTACTACACCCTAGCCCTGCTCGAAAAACAAGGCCACCTGATCGAAAACGACACCTCCCTCCCCGATGAAACAGCCGCCTTTTATACCCTGTTAAACATCTCCCCCCAACAAGCCACATCCCGCTTGCAATCCCTGAAAGTTGCCGTCATCTCCTACAGCCAAATCCCAGCCGAAGCTTGCATTAGCGCCCTAGAAACCCTCGGCATTCAAGTCTCAACCACCGCAGATATCACCGTCATCCTAGCCGACGATTACCTGCAACCAGAACTGGGCGAATTCAACCAAAAAGCCCTCCAAACAGGCAAACCTTGGCTACTCGTAAAGCCTACAAGTTCCACAATTTGGATAGGACCAATTTTCCACCCCGAAACCACCGCCTGCTGGGAATGTCTCGCCCAACGCCTGAGAGCAAATCGGCCCACCCAAAGCTTCATCCAGCGTCAAAAACACTACTCAAAACCCTTATTAAATCCCCCATCTTACCTACCTTCCACCTTACAAATCGGTTTAAATTTAGCCGCCGCAGAACTAGCCAAATGGATCGTCCAAGGCAATAATAAAACATTAGAAAACACCATAGTTGCCTTTGACACCAAAACCCTCAAAACCACCAACCACACCGTAACCAAACGCCCGCAATGCCCCGAATGCGGTTCACCTGGGCCCCAAGAAATCCAACCTTTCGTCCTCCAAAGCCAGAAAAAAACCTTTACCGCCGACGGCGGACATCGCGGCTTTTCCCCAACCGAAACCCTGCAAAAATTTGACACCCAAATCAGTCCGATAACTGGAGTTGTGCGCGGTTTGCTCAAAGTTCCCCAAACAACCAATGCTTTAACACCAAACTACTTAGCCGGCCACAATTTCGCCACCATGTTCGATGACTTATTCTTCCTCAAAGAAAACCTGCGGGGAAGAAGTGCCGGCAAAGGCAAAAGCGACGAACAAGCCAAAGCCAGCGCCTTGGGAGAAGCCATTGAGAGATATTCCGGCGTATTTCAAGGCGACGAAATCTGCAAAAAAGGCAGCTATCAAACAATGGGAGAAACCGCCATTCACCCGAATGATTGCATGGGATTTAGTGAAACACAATACACAACTCGCCACGAATGGAATAGAACCTGTCCCAGCTTCTTTCAAAGAGTCCCCGAACCCTTCGATACCAGCCGAGAAATTGACTGGACACCAATTTGGTCATTAACTAATCAACGAGTCAAATATTTACCCACAGCTTACTGTTATTACGGCTATCCCAAACCCGAAAAACCCGACTGTTGGTCAGACTCCAACGGTTCCGCCGCCGGCAATACCAAAGAAGAAGCAATTTTGCAAGGATTTATGGAATTAGTCGAGCGAGATAGCGTCGCCTTGTGGTGGTACAATCGAGTTAAAGTCCCCGCCGTTGATTTAGATAGCTTTAACGATTCCTACATTCAAGAACTCAGAAACTACTATCAAAGTATAGGGCGCACTCTGTGGGTTTTAGACCTCACCAACGATTTTAACATCCCCGTTTTTGCCGCCCTTTCTCACCGCACCGACAGAGAAATCGAAGACATCATCTTCGGTTTTGGCGCACATTTTGACCCCCAAATTGCCCTGTCTCGCGCCTTAACAGAAGTCAACCAATCGTTACCCTCAGTATTAACTTTCAACGCCGATGGTAGCACCAATTACGGCCTGTGCGACGGCCTCACCGTCGAGTGGTACAAAACCGCCACCCTAGAAAATAAACCTTATTTAACGCCCGATCCTTCTCAACCTTTAAAATTGCTATCTGACTATCCCCCCTTAGCCAGCGACGATTTAAAAACAGACGTTGAAAAGTGCGTAAAAATAGCTGAAACATTAGGCTTAGAAACCTTTGTTTTAGACCAAACCCGGCCCGACATTGGCTTAAATGTTGTCAAAGTTATAGTACCAGGAATGCGGCACTTTTGGAAACGCTTAGCACCGGGGCGACTTTACGACATTCCGGTGAAATTAGGTTGGCTAAATGCACCCATCCCAGAACAACAAATCAACCCATTCCCCATATTCTTTTAATTTGAATTATGAGTGAAACCATCCCCCAAATCATCCTTTCTTTTAAGCCCGAGATTTCTATCGTTGAGGAACCGGAAAAAGGCTTAATTTTAAAAGCGCCCTACATCGAATTCAACCTCAGCAAACTCTCCCCCGGAATCGCCGCCGCGATTAAAGTTATTTGTGCCGAAGGCGCAACGGAAAAAGCCCTAACTCAACTGGTAGTTGCTACCGATGGCAGTTCCGCCCTCGCTAAATTCTACTACTACCTAGAACAATTTGTCATCCTGGGTTTAGTTTACCACAGTTTAGAAATTGACGGAAGTGCGATCGCTACAGTCGTCCCCATAGCCACACCCTATAAATGGCATTTATCTGAAATAGTTACTGATAGTCAATACCAACTTTCACGCTTTGCCTATTGCCACTCAGAAAAATCCCATCTAGTTGTCGAATCTCCCCTTTCCAAAGCAAAAATCATTCTCAAAGATTGGCGCAGCGCAGCTTTAATCAACGAACTTTCGCAACCTAAAGCCATCTCCGATTTAACCAAAATCCCCGGAATTTCTGAAGCCACAGCCCGATTATTTATCAGCTTTTTGCTAACTACTGAAATGCTATCACCTGTTAACGATGATATCAGCTTAGAACAGAGTGAAACTCTAACTCAATGGGAATTCCACGATTTATTATTTCACACCCGCAGTCGCGGCGGCCGCCATTCCAATCTAATTGGCAAAACCTTCAGGTTTTTAGGACAAATCGAACCCACACCCGTACTCAAAGCCAAACCATCCAACGAGATTATCAATCTGTATAAACCCGACATCGACAGTTTAAAACAAACAGATACACCTTTTACAGCAATTTTAGAAGCAAGAAAGTCAATTCGGGAACACGGAAAAAAACCGATTACTGTAGAACAATTTGGAGAATTCCTCTATCGTTCCGCGAGATTGCGCGAGATTGTCCCCAGAGATAACATGGATTGCAGCAATAGACCTTATCCAACCGGAGGCGCTTGCTACGATTTAGAGATTTATACAGCTATCAATTCCTGTGAAAACATAGATGCTGGCTTGTATTATTATGCACCCCAAGAGCACCAACTTTGTAAAATTTCCGGCAAAACAAAGCAGGTAGAAACCTTACTAAAAAGTGCAGGTTTGTCAGTGCAAATAGAGGTAGAACCACAGATTTTAATTCTGCTATCCTCTCGGTTTTCGAGAGTAAATTGGGGCTATGAATCAATGGCCTACAGCCTAATATTAAAGCACGTTGGGGTTTTGTATCAAACCATGTATTTAGTGGCAACAGCGATGAATCTCGCGCCGTCGGGAGTTGGCGGGGGAAATTCCGAGTTATTTGCAGCGGCGGCGGGGTGCGATTATTTTGCAGAATCTTCCGTAGGGGAGTTTATATTAGGAAGTCGGTGATTAAAGCCGAAAATATTGATGCAGAAACCCGCTTTTTGACCTCCCGCGTAATATCATGTCCGCTTGATTGACCGCGATTTCAGTAGGGGCGGGTTCGCCTAAATCTTTGCCACCCATAGACAAATGATAAAAACCCGCCCCCACCCCACCCATCAATTAACAATTAATTGAATTTAACGGTGTGGTGGGGATGGTTGTTTGGGGTTATTTGTGGGGTGGGGGCGGGTTTTAGAGATTTTGCGTTTATATTAGAGATTTTGGCGAACCCGCCCCTACAAATTTATGCAAAATTTTACATGGATTTTATGAACCCAAATCATAACTCTCTGGCAACCATTCAGGCCGACTCAAGGCCTGTAGGGTGCGTCAGCTAGAACACTGACGCTTGCAAGGGAAACGAGAAACGAGCCGTGGCACCCTACAATAGACCTCTTGCAAAAATATCTGGGACGGGCTCTCCGGCCCATCCCACAAAAAGTTTTTTTCTTGTGGAATGGGCCGGAGAGCCCGTTCCAAAATTTGATTAAAAGGACTTTTGCAAGAGGTCTAATACTATTTTAAATGCTCCACAGCTTATCCTAAAAAAGATTCCTCAAACAACCTCGCTCCCAAAAATAAAAAAGAGCCTTCTCCGAAGCGATTCACATCACCGCCACGTATCAACTCCCAGACTTCTCAACCAAGCTCAGCACCCACCTTTACAGGGTAGCGTGTCAAACCACTTTTTTCATAATTCCTGATTTATTTCGCAATTGCCTCTTGACTCTCCTGCTAACTGGAGACTTTACAATAGAGTTAATTCATTTATTGAGCGGAGTAGTTTCTGCTGAGGTTCAAACTATGACTTTACAGCTAAAAGTTCCCAAGATGGCTTGTTCTGCTTGTGCAAATACAATAACAAAAGCAGTCCAAGCCATTGACTCAGCCGCCGCTGTTGAGGCGGATATCAAGACAAAATTGGTCGCGATTCAAACCGCTAAGTCGGAAAGTGAAGTTAGGAAAGCGATCGCATCTGCTGGCTATCCAGCTATTTAAAGACTGAAGGTAATTGTCTAATTTAGGAGGGCATCTATGGACAATCTCACACTTAAATTGCGGGGCATGAGTTGTGCTTCTTGTGCTTCCTCTATCGAACAAGCAATTCAATCGGTTCCGGGCGTAATTGAGTGTTATGTAAATTTTGGCATGGAACAAGCAACCATCCAATACGACTCCAAGCAAACCAACTTAGAAACAATTCAATCGGCTGTTGATGCTGCGGGATACCAAGCTTTGCCGCTTCAAGAAATGGCGGCGGGTGAGGATGATTCCGAACAAGCCGATCGCAAATCTGAATCTCAAAACTTGCAGCGGAAACTCTGGAGTGCAGGTATCATCAGCATCCTGCTGGTTGTGGGCGCTATTCCGGCGATGACGGGTTTGCACCTGCCATTTATTCCCGCATGGCTGCACAATTATTGGCTGCAATTAGTGCTGACATCACCAGTACAATTTTGGTGCGGCAAATCGTTTTATGTGGGAGCTTGGAAATCCCTAAAACGGCGCGTCGCAACAATGGATACCCTGATTGCTTTGGGTACGAGTGCTGCTTACTTTTATTCTGTATTTGTGACATTTTTCCCGGGTTTCTTCACCGCCCAAGGTTTGACTCCTAGCGTTTACTACGAAGTTGCTGCTAGCGTTATCGCCTTAATTTTGTTGGGGAAAACCATCGAAAATCGGGCGAAGGGAGAGACTTCCGAGGCAATTCGGAAACTCATGGGTTTGCAAGCGAAAACTGCTCGGATAATTCGCAACGGGGAAGAGTTGGAAGTGCCATTAGCCCAAGTGGAAATTGGCGACCTCGTGCAGGTGCGGCCGGGCGAGCAAATCCCCGTAGATGGAGAGGTGATTGAAGGCTCTTCGACGGTAGACGAAGCAATGGTTACGGGGGAAAGTTTGCCTGTCAAAAAGCAGCTCGGCGACGAAGTTATCGGAGCGACAATTAACAAAACTGGCAGCTTCAAGTTTCGGGCGACAAGAGTTGGCAAAGATACATTTTTAGCTCAAATTGTCAAGATGGTGCAGGACGCCCAGGGGTCAAAAGCACCGATTCAAAAGTTAGCAGACCAAGTGACTGGTTGGTTTGTACCCGCAGTAATTGCCGTCGCTTTAGCTACTTTTATTATCTGGTTTAACGCGACGGGAAACTTCACTCTAGCCACTGTGACAATGGTGGAAGTGCTGATTATTGCCTGTCCCTGCGCTTTGGGTTTGGCGACTCCGACTGCTGTGATGGTCGGCACGGGTAAAGGTGCAGAAAATGGGATTTTAATTAAAGGAGCAGAGAGTTTAGAATTGGCTCATAAAATCCAAATTATCGTGTTAGATAAAACTGGCACTCTCACAGAAGGCAAGCCGACTGTCACTGATTTTGTGACAATTAAAGGAACGGCGAACAGCAATGAGTTAAAGTTGCTGCAATTTGCTGCGTCTGTAGAGCGAAATTCGGAGCATCCTTTGGGGGAAGCTGTTGTTAGATACGCTCAATCTCAAGAGGTTAATTTGACGGATGTTAAGGATTTTGAGGCGATCGCGGGAAGCGGCGTGCGCGGGGTTGTAGGCGGAAAGTCGATCGCCCTGGGAACGCTGAGGTGGATGCAGGAACTAAGCTGCGATACTGAATATCTGGAACTGCGCGCCAGAGCTTTGGAAGCTGCGAGCAAAACGGTTGTTTGGATGGCTGTAGAGGGCAAAATAGAGGCAATTCTGGGCATTGCGGACGCCCTCAAACCGTCGTCAGCGCAGGCGGTGAAAGCACTTCAAAAACTCGGTTTGGAGGTGGCGATGCTGACTGGGGACAACCGCGCGACGGCGGAGTCGATCGCCCGATCCGTTGGCATTACTCGCATTTTTGCCGAAGTTAGACCCGACCAAAAAGCAGCTCAAATCCAAGCCCTGCAAGGGGAAGGAAAAATTGTCGCGATGGTGGGAGATGGGATTAACGATGCACCGGCTTTGGCCTTAGCGGATGTGGGAATTGCGATCGGCACCGGCACAGATGTGGCGATCGCAGCCAGCGATATTACCTTAATTTCAGGAGACTTGCAAGGAATAGTTACAGCAATTCAACTTTCCCGCGCCACCATGCGAAATATTCGGGAAAATCTGTTTTTTGCGTTTATTTACAACATCGCTGGAATACCGATCGCCGCTGGCATTTTGTACCCGATTTTCGGCTGGCTGCTCAATCCAATTATCGCCGGCGGAGCAATGGCTTTCAGTTCACTTTCGGTAGTTACTAATGCTTTGCGGTTACGGAATTTTCAAGCCAAATCTATTGGATAAACTTAGTCATCAGTCATCAGTCATCAGTCATCAGTCATTAGACCTCTTGCAAAAATCCTTTTAATCAAATTCTGGAACGGGCTCTCCGGCCCATTCCACAAGAAAAAAAATTTTGTGGGATGGGCATCTTGCCCGTCCTAGTTATTTTTGCAAGAGGTCTATTAGTCATCAGTCATTAGTCAACAGTCAACAGTCAACAGTCATCAGTCATCAGTCATCAGTCATAGGAGAAATTAGAAAAATGTTGAACCAACGCCAAATCTTAGGAAGCCTCGGAAGTTTAGGAATTATAATAGGAATTGCATCGGGAGTTCGAGCAAATCAAATATCAATCCATCATTCAAATTCTACCGCTCAATTTCGACATATCGAACAGCCGTTAAGTTTAAAAATTGGCGTAACAGCAGGCGGATTGACATTAATTGGTTTAGAACTGTGGTGGTTTTTGTTCAGTAAAAATAAAGCTAAAACCAGGTAAACTTGGTCGGCGCGGTTTTTTCCAGCAAGATATCGCTAAAATTGAGGAAGCTTAAAAAATTTGGAGTGAGCTAAATGCAACTACTACACACGATGCTCCGAGTCGGCAACCTGGAAGAGTCCCTCAAATTTTACACCGAGGTTCTGGGGATGAAATTGCTGCGGCAAAAAGACTATCCAGACGGTAAATTTACTCTGGCTTTTGTTGGCTACGGCGACGAATCCGACAGTACAGTTTTGGAATTAACATACAACTGGGGCGTCGCAGAGTACAATTTAGGGGATGCTTACGGTCATATTGCGATCGGCGTTGACGACATTTACGCTACTTGCAATGAAATCAAAGCCCGCGGCGGTAAAGTTATTCGCGAACCCGGGCCGATGAAGCACGGTTCAACTGTCATCGCTTTTGTGGAAGATCCAGATGGATATAAAGTTGAATTAATTCAACTGGGAAATCAAAGCAGCAGCAGTCAGAAAGTAGCTGCGGAAGCAGCATCTTAGTCTTCGCAGTCTGCGTAGG